>JALSPZ010000152.1 GCA_026985675.1 Flavobacteriales bacterium | reverse complement strand
TGTTGGTGTCGGAACAAATAGTCCAGTAAGAAAATTAGATATTAATGGTGTAATGCATTTGACCCCAACTTCGGAGCCCTCCAACCCACAAGAAGGAGATATCTACATGGATAGTTCAACACATAGATTAAGAGTATATGATGGTACCACATGGCATGACCTTTGGTAATAAAAAAACTGAAAAATTATTAGAAGAGAGTCGTAATTTTATTTACGACTCTTTTTATTTTAAAGCCATTTCAATAGCATTTTCAAACAATTCTTGTAAACTCAAACCGGCGGCTACGGCTTGTTGGGGAAAAATTGATGCTTCGGTTAAGCCGGGAACCATATTTATTTCAAGAAAATAAGGTATATCATCAACCAAAATATATTCTGCACGAGAAACCCCTTTTAAATCCAAAATTTCATAAACCTTTTTGGCATTGTTTTCTATTTTTATTCTTGTATCGTCAGAAATATCGGCAGGTGTAATCTCTTGTGATTTTCCCAGATATTTGGCTTCAAAATCAAAAAAATCATTTTCCGAAATTATTTCGGTTATGGGCAAAACCTTTGTTTTTCCTTGATATTGAATTACGCCTACTGAAAATTCGCGTCCGTCTAAAAATGCTTCTATGATTATTTCCTTATCTTCTTTAAAAGCTTTTTCGATAGCCGGTTGTAATTCTTCTTTGGTATAAACTTTGGATATGCCGTAACTCGAACCGGCTCTGTTGGGTTTGACAAATAAAGGTAAACCGATTTGCTTGATAATTTCATCTAAATTAATTTCATCATTCAAATGCAAAAAAACAGAGTCCGCTACCGGAATACCGTAACTTTTCAATACGGCTATGGTGTTTTTTTTGTTAAAAGTCAAAGCCATTTTATCAAACATCGCCGAGGTGTGCGGAATGCCTAAAATTTCAAAATAGGGTAGGATAGCTCCATCTTCACCCGGGGTACCGTGAATGGCGTTAAAAACCACATCAAAATTTATTTTTTTGCCGTTTATAGTTGTGGAAAAATCGTTTTTATTAATGGGATATTTCTTATTTTCCTTAACAACAACCCATTCATCTTTACGAATATGAACCGCATAAGCATCATATTTTTCTTTGGATAAGTTTTTTATCACGGTCAATCCGCTTTTGATAGAAATATCATATTCGGACGAAAAACCGCCCATTATTACCGCTACTTTTTTTTTCATTTATCAATAGGTTTGTTTAATAATTTTTTTAAATCTTCTTTTTCCAGAACAATAATAAGCAAAATATATAACAATAATCCTGTAAAATTTATTACAAAATTTCCATAAAAATATTTGAACAACCCCCAAGCCAGCAATCCACTACTTATAATATAAAATAAAATTCGCCAATGCGGATAATCAATCTTATAGTGTTTTTGACCGAACAGAAATGATACAATTGCCATTAAAGAATAAGCCGCCAGTGTTGCCCACGCTGACGCCATATATCCGATTTTGGGAATCATTACTAAATTAAAAACAATGGTAATTATTGCCCCCATTAAAGACAAATACATAGCAAAACGGGTTTTTTCAGTCAATTTATACCATACTGAAAGATTGTTATAAATCCCGAAAAACAAATAGGCAATTAAAATAACCGGAACAATGTTCAAAGTATCCAGATAAACTGTATTTCCAATTAATAATTTAACAATTAAGGGCAAAAAAACTATAATCCCTACAATAAACAAAGCCCCGAAAATCGTAAACCATAAAAGAATTTTAGCATATTGATTTTTATGATTTTTATCTTTACTTTGACTAAAAAAGAAAGGTTCGGCTCCCAATTTAAAAGCCGTTACATACAATGCCATCAAAGCTCCTATTTTGTAAACAGCGGCGTATTTTCCCATTACATCACGACTGATTAGTTTTCCTATAAATAGTTTATCGGCATTTTCATTGGTGGCATAAGCCAAACCTGCTATCATAATCGGGATACCGTAAGCCAACATTTTTTTGAGTAATTTTTTGTCTATTCCCAATTTGAATTGTTTTAATATCGGCAAGAATAACAAAAAGGTTATGGCACTTGCAATAAGATTGGAGATAAAGATATAAACAACTTTTTGATGATTATCATTAAAATCTATCAAAATTTTAGGAGTTGAAATCCCTTGTTTTAGTAGATATGGAAGTGCCAAAAGAAAAATCAAATTAAAGAATACATATATCAAAACATTGATAATTCTAAAACTTGCAAATTTCAATGATTTTCCTTGCACGCGCAGATAAGCATAAGGAATAACCACCCAAGTGTCCAGTATCAGAATAATTATCAATATTTTATAATATAAACTGTCAATATCCAAAAAGCCAGAAATTTGCTTGGCAAAAAGCAAAAACATCCCCAAAAACACCATTCCCGAAGCAAAAACAAAAGTAAAAGCGGTTTGTAAGACTTTCGGATTATGATTGAGCTTGGTAAAGAATCTGAAAAAAGCAGTTTCCATTCCAAAAGTGAGCAAAACATTGAAATAAACGGCATAAATGTAAAACTGCGAAACATTTGAATAAGCCGCCGGATCATCAATAACGGCGGTATGCAATTTTACCAACAATACATTGATGATTTTAGGTAAAACCGCCGCCAATCCATAGATTGCCGTATCTTTTGCAAATTTTTTTACCAGTCCCGACATAATATTTTGAAAGCATAAAGATAATAATTCTAGTTAAATAATTTCTTTCTAACGTAATGGACAAAATTATCCAATTTTTTAAAAGAAATATCTATTGTTTATATTGTTAAATACTTCATTTACTTTATAGTATGTGCATCTCGATACAATTTTTCTCGCTCACTCGAAAAATCACTCGATGTGACTTCTCGATACATTCCATTTCCTGCGTCAATGGAATACTCGAAGTGACAGTATGTTGTAAATTACACTATGTCAGTTCGAGTGAAAATGCGACGATAGGAGCATTTTTGTATCGAGAACTTGTATCGAGACCCTTGTCAGTTCTAGTGTTTTTGCTGACGATAGGAAGTAAAAATGTATCGAGAACTTTTGTTAACAAAGCATCTCGATACCGCGAACTCGCATATTCGTTCGCCACTCGATGCGACATATCGATACAATTTTTATCACTCACTCTAAAAATCATCCGCCTGAACATTTAGATAGAATGAGTTTAGGCGTTCGCTTTATTAATGTTTTGTAAACTCAATAGATATATAGTATAATCTTTTTGATAACTTTATTTGATTTGTATAAAGTAAATTGATTAAATTAGCCAAAAAATAATTATGTTTTTTTATAAAAAATTTTTGTTAATCATTCTATTTTTTTTGATAAGTTTTGCAGGACAAGCTCAAAAAAAGGATAAGAAATTTCAGTTTTTCGGTGGTTTCGGTTTATCCATAAACACCGAATTTTTTTCGGTGAGTTTACAGCCGGGCGTATTGTATAATTTTAGTCCGAAATTCAAACTGGGAACTGCTTTGCAATATGCCTATGCCAAATCCAATAGTAATTATTATGGGGTAAACTATTCCAGAAATATGTATGGTGGCAATGCAATGGCACTTTTTTATCCTATCGATGAATTGGAAATTTCGGGTGAATATGAACTTTTACATATCAATGAAATATATAATTCAGTGCATTCCAATTATTGGTCGCCTGCTTTGTTTGGTGGAGTAGGATATTATGCCAAGCATTTTGTGGTAGGTTTTAAATTAAATTTTTTATTTTCCGATAAAAGTATCTATAAAGACCCTTTAATTCCGTTTGTTCGGATATATTTTTAATTTGAAGATTCGTAATTTTAATATAATTTTTTTATTGATGAGGTATTTTAAATTTTTTTTTGATTAAAAAACTATCTTTCGGTTTTTTAGGAATACGTTTGCTTCTGATTTTTACCGTATTGTGCAAGCTGTCTATAATTTTGGACAAACTATCCTTTTTGTGTTGAAGCTCTTCCAATATTTCGGTATAAATTTCTTCAAAAAATTGTGGATCTTTGCTGTAATAATCTGTGCTTTTTTTCAATTTGAGACTATCTATACCATAAGTTTTATATACCAATGCTATCGGGTCGGGGAATGCGGTGTCTTTGGTTTTGATTACTTCCTTGGTTTTTTGGGCAAGAATCAAATCTTTCATAATATTTTTATAAGTGTCTTTGTCCAAAATATCTTTGGTGTTCGGATTGTTTTGACAAGCAAATATGCCGGTTAGGATGAATATTAGCCAAATATTTTTCATAATTTTCCGGTTAGACTTTTAATTTTTAATTTCAAAACTCCCCAAGCGGCTTCTGAAATAATGGAACTGTGCATTTTGGATTTTCCTTTTTCTCTGTCGGTAAAAACGATTGGAACTTCTTTAATTATAAATCCTTTTTTCCAAGCTTTGTATTTCATTTCTATTTGAAAGGCGTAACCGACAAATTCTATTTTATCCAAATCAATAGTTTCCAATATTTTTCGCTTATAACCTACAAATCCAGCTGTAGTATCTTTCACCGGAATTTGTGTTATGATACGAACATATAATGAGGCAAAATACGACAATAAAATTCTTTTCAAATCCCAGTTTGCTACACCGATTCGTCCTTGTAAATATCTGGAACCTACTACCATATCCGCTTGATTATTATCCAAAATTTCCAACATTTTTTCCAAATCTGCCGGCGGATGAGAAAAATCAGCGTCCATTTCAAAAATATAATGATAATTGTTTTCCAAAGCCCAGTGAAAACCTGCCAAATATGCTTTTCCCAAACCTTCTTTCTTGTTTCGGTTGAGTAAAAACAATCTTTCTTTAAATTCTTTTTGTAATTTTTTTACGATTTCGGCTGTTCCGTCGGGAGAATTATCGTCCACTACCAAAATATCAAATTTTTTATCCAAATTAAATACATATCGGACAATATCTTCTATATTTTCTTTTTCATTGTATGTGGGGATAATTACTAAACCGTCGGACATTTTAATTATGTTAAATTCTTTTACAAAGGTAAACTTTTTTATGTTTTAAGCATATTTTCCAAAATTTCTGCAAATTCATCATAAGCGTAACCTTTTTGTAATAAATAGTTGGAAATTTTTTGTTTGAGTTGATAAGAATGATTGGTTTTATAATCATTTTTCTTCTTTGCAATTAAATCGCGGATACTTTGTTTGTAATCTTTATCATTGATTTCCGAAAAAGCTTTTTCAATCAAATTTGGATGAATTTTGTGTTTATAAAGTCCTTGTTTTATCTTGTTTTTACCCCATTTTTTTTGATAAAATTTTCCTCTGACAAATGAACGCGTAAAACGTTCTTCATTCAAATAATTTTCTTGTATCAGATGTATAATTATTTGATCAATTGCTTCGGGAATCATACGCATCTCTTTCAATTTTTTTTGAACTTCCCAATGCGAACGATCTTGATAAGCGCAAAAATACTCCAGTTTTTTTTGGGCTTCTTCCAGCGTATAAACTTTTCTTTTCAAATCTAATTTTTTATTGAGATCTTTGAAGTTAAAATTTTATTATTGGCTATTACTTGAAGGAAATATATTCCGCTATTAATTTCACTAAGATCCAATTTTTCAAAATTTTTATTAAAGGTTTTAATCAGCTTGCCCGAAATATCATATAATTTTATAGCTGTTATCGGTGTATTTTTTGTATTTCTTAAAAAGATGTAATTTTTTGCCGGAACCGGATATATTTCAAAGCCTTCCGATAGCAAATTGTTTACGGATAAATTGGCATTAACAGTTGAATTTTTTGTAATGATGTCGCTTTCGGGGTCGAATAACACTTGTGTAGCGTCAAAACCGGTATCCACTTCAAAAACTTGTCCGTTGGAAGTATTATCCAATAAAACATCAAAAACTTGTCCGCTACTACCCAAAAATCTAAAAGGTAAACTCATTTCAAAAAACGAAACCGATGGATGGCTTTGGCTTTGATTGATTGTTATTTGATATTTATGAATACCCGATCGCACCACTTGTATGTTATATACGGGATATCCTTCGCCATAAATCCAATCGTTAAAAAATTCGGTTAATTGTTGCCCGGAAATTGTTTCCATAGCTATTTGGAAATCTTGTGTTTTGGAATAATCAAAAGCTTTTTGCGAAAGATAATATTCCAAGCCTTGAAAAAAATCCGTATCTCCTAATTTTTTTCTGAGCATATTCAACACCATTCCGCCTTTGGCATAAGATAATCTGCCGTTAAAAATCCGGCTTACACTGGTGGTATCTTGAACATATACGGAACCATTGGGTTGAGAAGTTATATAATTGATTTCATTTTGTTTCCAATTGATAAAATCTTGCAGACCGTCTAAATTTTCAATAGTAATACCTTCAGTATAAGTAGCAAAACCTTCGTTGAGCCAGATATCGTGCCATGAACCGCAAGTAACATAATCGCCAAACCATTGATGACCGAGTTCGTGTGCCATCAATTGACGATTATAATTGACCAAAAAAGTTATGGTTTGATGTTCCATACCGCCGCCCCAGCCGAATTGCGCTTGTCCGTATTTTTCATCTCTAAATGGGTATGCGCCAAATTTTTGCTCAAAAACGTTCATAACCGGAACTATTTGTTGAGTTTGCAGTTGATTAAAACTTGCGTCTTCCGGATAGAAAAAATTTTCAATCGGGAAACTTTGTTGAATTCCCGCCGTTTGTGAATATTCTGTATAATTGGTAATGGCAAAAGCCACTAAATAAGTAGCAATCGGATAGTTGGACTTCCAAGTGGTTTGTTTATATTCCATACCGGTTGATGAATCGTTTACGATTAAATCGCTTGTTTTGACTCCGTTGGATACGCCTTTCATTTCTTGCCCGTTGATGTATCGGGGATAATTCAATATTACTTCCAAAGAATCTATTTTATCATTCAAATCCTGCTTACAAGGCCACCAATCTTTTGCTCCGTAGGGTTCGGAGAGAGTCCATACTACAGGAACATTATTGTGCGTAGTGGTAACATACGAATCAAATCCCGAATTGGGCGGAACCCCTGCATAATTTATTTTTAAAGAATCCAAAACGCCGCTTTGAGCCGTAAGTGGTAAATAAACTTCCAAAATTTCATTATTATGATTAAAGTTTAAAGAATTTCCGTGATAAGTAACCGATTGCACTTGTAGTTGGTCTGCCATATCAAATTGTAAAGTCATTGGTGAAGCTGTTGTCGGTTCGGCAATATAATAAGTAGTAACAGTTCCTTGAATATGATCCGTTTGCATATCGGGGCTTAAATTCAAGCGTTGAAAAACGATATCGTAATTATTAAGCGCGCCTTGCACTTGTCTCATTTTGAGTTGTGCCGCATTCCGTTCTTTTTGTATCAGTTGAAAATGAGTTTTATCGAGTTGTCCCCAAGAAAACACGGAATAGGCGATTAAAAGAATGAATAATAATTTTTTTTGCATAGTATTCTTTTTTAAGCTAATATAAAGGATATTTTTAATCGTTCAAAATATTTTCTTTTTTTAAACACTATTTTTTCATTATTTAAAGCGCGGCGTCGTTTGAAGGGACTAATGAAGTCATACACTTGAACAGACCGTTATTTTACAATCCATAGTCACATCGAATGTTCCATTGACGAAGGAAATGGAATATATCGAGATGCTTTTAATTATACGATGAGTTCTCGATACATTTTTACTTCCTATCGTCAGCAAAAACACTCGAACTGACAAGGTTTTCGATACAAGTTCTCGATACAAAAATGCTCCTATTGTCGCATTTTCACTCGAACTGACATTCAGTCTTAACTCCTATCGTCGCATTTTCACTCGAACTGACATTCAGTTTTAACTCCTGTCGTCGTATTTTCACTCGAACAGAAATGTGATATTAAATCTAATCGGTATATTTTTAACTTTATTCAAAGAAACATTTGATATTGTTAATCAATTCAGTTCCTTGTTCCCATCCAGAAATACATGACTTTTTATTAATAGTTTTAAATTTTTTTATTACTTTGTAATACATAATACTATTTTTTGTATATTTGCAGGTGTAACAAAGTTTTAGGTTATTCGTTATTGAATAAAAAAACTAAAAAGACAATTATGGAAACTTTAACACCATTAAATGAAACACAAGAGAAACAAGTAGTGCAAGCTAATAATGCACCTTTAATTCATTTGAGTGCATTGAGTAAATTTGTTATTCCTTTCGGGAGTATTTTAGGACCGTTAATTACCTGGTTAATCTGGCGAGATCAAAGTAAATTTGATGATTTTCACGGCAAAGAAGCATTGAATTTCAATTTAAGTTTCATTGTTTATAAAATAGCCGTGGTCATCTTAGGTTTAATAATGTTTTTATCGCCTTTTTTAACTTTAATTCATCAAAACCCTGATGAAAACCCATTGGCTGTTATATTATCAATTCCCGGACTTTTGATCTTTATCGGTGGATTGGGAATTTTAGAAATTATTTGGTTGATTTTGATAATTGTTGCCGCTATAAAAGCAGGTCATGGTGAATGGTATCGCTATCCGATGATTATTAGATTTATAAAATAGTTTTTTATGAAGATAGAAAATATTCAATCGCAAATGCGAAAAGGAGTTTTGGAATATTGCATCCTTAATATATTGGATAATGGAGATGCATATACTTCCGAAATTCTTAAAGAACTGAAACAAGCCCGGATGATAGTGGTGGAAGGGACGGTTTATCCGTTACTTACCCGTCTGAAAAATGGTGGGTATTTGGATTATCGCTGGGAAGAGTCTACTTCGGGACCGCCCAGGAAATATTATATTCTGACTGCCAAAGGAAAAGAATTTTTAAAACTTATGGACCAATCTTGGAGTGAATTGGTCAATGCTGTTAATCATATCAAAAACTCAAAATTATGAATAAAACCGTTGATATCAGTTTAGCCGGAATGCTTTTTCATCTGGATGAACCGGCTTACCGGAAACTGAAAAATTATTTGGAACATATTTCAAAGTCTTTGTCTCCCAATGATGACAAGGATGAAATTATGAATGAAATAGAAGCTCGTATTGCTGAATTGTTTTCCGAAAAAATTTCTCATCCGCAACAAGTGATAAACCTTTCGCAAATAGATGAAATAATTGAAATCATAGGAAAACCCGAAGATTTTTCATCAAATGATGAACAAAGTTTTTCGAAGGCTACTGTCAAGAAAAAACTTTTTAGAGACCCTGAAAATTCTATGATTGGAGGAGTGGCTGCCAGTTTTGCACATTATCTGGGTATTGATATAACCTTGATGCGTATCTTGTTTATCATTTTATTATTTGCTACGCATGGCGGATTTTTATTGATTTATGTTTTATTGTGGATATTGATCCCCAAAGCAAAGACTGCTTCTGATTTTTTAAGGATGAAAGGGGAAAATCCAACGGTAAATAATATCATGGAACAAATTTCATCCGACGATGATTCAAAAAAAAAATATAAAGGACGAATAAATGAAATGGAATCAAGTGCGGGAAATGTTCTGCTCAAAATTTTCGGATTGTTATTGGCTTTAATTTCCGGTATCGTTTTGATAGGATTGATAATTTCCGGCTTGACTATAAGACCTTTTTCGGGTTTTTTTATGGAATTATGGGATGATGTATTTTTGCAGTCCATACATTTTCCTTTGGGTTTGTTAACTTTTCTCATCTTGTTAATTGCCGGTATTCCGTTTTTGATTTTATTTGTTCTAGGAATAAAACTATTATTGCCCAATACCAGAAAAATATCTTCTAATTTTTATTGGATTACAGGCACTATTTGGGTTTTGTCGTTAATATTTGTATCGGTGGAGTTGCTTTCGGCTGCATCCGAAGACTTTCAATATGCAAAGGTTTATGAACAAAAGGATTTTTATGTTTCCAATGACACTTTAAAATTGAAAACCATACCATTTGTCGGCATTTCCGATGAATATTATACCAATGATGACATCCGCTTGGAGTTTAAAACCTCTTCGGATAGTTTGTTTCACGTGGATATTATCAAAAAAACAAGAGGTGCCGGTCCATCCATAGTGAAAAGTCAAGCCGAAAAAATTTATTTTCCGGTAAGCTTGGATACGATTGACCATTCATTATTAATACCGGAGCAACTTGCATATATAAAAAACAAGAAGATCAAAAAATATTCGGTGGACTTGATAATTTATGTCCCGAAAAATAAACTAATCAAGTTGGAAGGAGATTTTTCGGATAAGTATGGGAATGATATTTTGTCAATGAATGATATAATTAAGAATGAAAACGGTACCTTAAAAATCAATAACCAAAAGATTTCATCGCAAGCCGGTATGATGAGTGTTCGTAGTGGAAATGCCAAAATAAATATCGGGGATAGGGGAATTTATATAAAATCAAAGGATGGAAAAGATGCTGAAATACAAATAGATAATAAAGGTATTCGTATCAAAACACAAGAGGATGATAGTGTAAATGTTGAAATGAAAATAGATGAAAATGGAATAATCTTAAAAAAATCAAAAGATGGAAAATAAAAGTATTTTTGGACAACTCTGGGCATCAGTGATGTTTATCACGGCAGGATTTTTGTTCTTAATCAATGAGTTTTTTATTAAGGTGCAATGGAAACATATTTGGCCGTTGTTACTAATTATTACAGGTATTTTAATAATATATGAAGCAATAAATTTTAAAAAAAATAAATAAAAATGGAAGCACAAGATTTAAAAACCAGAAGCAATATTATTTTAGGGATATTTTTAATTATTTTAGGACTTTTGTTCTTGTTGAGAAATTTCGGATGGTTTCATTTTCGTGTAGATGATTTGTTTCGTCTTTGGCCTTTTCTCTTGATTTATATCGGAGTTAAAACATTACCGGTAAATGAAAGCAAAAAGACTTGGTTGGAAACAGCTGTTATCATTTTATTCTTTTTGCTACTGATACTATTGCCTTATTTATCTATCGATTTAGAATTTTAAGAATTATATCAATACCCTTAAACAAGTCCTCATCTGAAATTGTGAGCGGCGGAGTAATTCTGACCGCTCTTTTTTCATAAAGTAGCCAAAACAGGATTAGTCCTTCTTTTAAAGCCTCCAAGACCAAAGAGTTGGCAAGTTCGGGACTTTCCATAATGAGCGAAAGCATCAAACCACGTCCACGTATTTCTTTGATTTTCGGATGTTTTAAGTGTTGACGAATAATTTTTTCTTTTCGTAGGGCTTCATCTGCTAAATTATTTTTTTGGATGTAATCAAGCGTAGCAAGAGCCGCCGAGGCAATGACAGGATGTCCGCCGAAAGTGGTAATATGTCCCATCGGAGGATTTATTAAACTATCCATAATTTCGGGAGTAGAGCTAAAAGCACCAATGGGC
>JALSPZ010000151.1 GCA_026985675.1 Flavobacteriales bacterium | reverse complement strand
ATTGATATATTTGTCAAGAATTATTTTTCAAGAAAATTTTAACAAAATGAAACAAACTGTCGGTGCGTATATAAAAAAATTAAGAAAAGAAAAAGGTTTGACTTTAACTCAATTGGGAGCTATTTTAGGAATAGATAGCGGATTATTGAGTAAAATTGAAAACGGCAAAAGAAAATTAGACGAAAAAGTTTTACCCAAACTTGCCGACGAATTTAATCTTGACATTGAAGAGTTGAAAAATGAATATTTAAGCGAAATAATTGCTCAAAAAATCTATTCAAACAATTATTCTACAAAAGTTTTACAACTAGCCGAAGAAAAAGTAAAATATTTTAAGCAAAAAAATGTAAAACAAATTTCATTAAACCTGTAAAATACAACCAATGCTTACAAAAGAATACATAAACAAACTAAAATCTAACGGAAACGGTGATTTGAAAGCACTCATTAACAAAAAAAAAGATGATAAAAGTATCCTATTCATACTTGAAAATCTGGGATATTTACCGGAAAATTTTGATGAAAGTTGGGTTATTGATTTATTAAAAAGTAATAACAAAAGAATAAGATTAAATGCTGTTAAAACACTTGGAAAAGTAAAAAATGAAAGGTATATCAACCGACTATATGAAATAGCAAAAAATGACGAAGTAACCGAAATACGTAGAGAAGCGGTTTCGTCAATAGGCAGAATACGAAGTGAAAAAGCCGTTCCTGTACTTATTGAATTATTAAAAGATTATGATCCGAAAGTTGTAACACAAGCCATACGTGCCTTGTTGGTTTTTAAAGGAAAAAAAGAAATTGATACAGCATTAAAAAAACTCATTAAACACGAAAACGAAATGATACAAGTGGTAATAAATAAAGAATATTTTGCACGAAAAAACACATCTAAAGACAAGTTAAAACATCCTCAATCTTATGATTTTTTAAAAAATAAAGTTGTTCTTGGCGATGTGCGAGATATTTTAAAACTGATACCCGACGAGAGCTTTCACCTTACTTTTACATCACCGCCATACTACAATGCACGGGATTATTCAATTTATCCGAGTTATAAAGCATATTTAAAATTTTTGAAAGAAGTTTTTCAGTTGACATATGAAAAAACAAAAGAAGGACGATTTTTAATTGTCAATACTTCACCCGTTATCGTTCCGAGAATAAGTCGTCAATATTCATCAAAACGTTACCCTATACCTTTTGATATTCATCATTTTTTGGTAGAAATGGGTTGGGAATTTATTGACGATATAATTTGGGTAAAACCCGAAGCAAGTGTAAAAAATAGAAATGCAGGATTTTTACAACACCGCAAACCGCTTGCATACAAACCCAATGCAAGAACAGAATATTTAATGGTTTACAGAAAACAAACTGACAAGTTAATTGATTGGAACATAAGACAATATGATTGGAATACCGTTAAAGAAAGTAAAGTAAAAGATGGATATGAAACATCAAATGTTTGGAATATTGATCCTAAATATGATAAGGTTCATTCAGCCGTTTTTCCTGTTGAATTATGCAAAAGAGTCATTGAATATTATTCATTTAAAAACGATTTGGTTTTTGACCCCTTCGGCGGTAGCGGAACTTTTGGAAGAACAGCAAAATTTTTAGACAGATATTTCTTTTTAACCGAAAAAGAACCAAAATATTTTGAGTATATGAAATCTTTTTTAAAACAAAAACCCGATGAAATATTTCATACAAAAGAAACAGAATTTTTAACTCTCGAGGAATTTAAAAAAACTATTAAATGACACTTACTCAACAAGTAACAAAGAACATAATAAAAAAAAATACTAAAAGGCGATGATTACAGAATTGAAATTGTAACGCTCATTAATGCCGAGTTTTTACAATTTGTCATTGATTTTTTCAAAAGAATTGCCGAAGCAAAACTCAATAATAAAAACATTGATGTTGATTGGTATAAAAAGGAAATGTTAAATTTGGATTTATCAGCAGACGAAATCGCTATTAATTCAGGTCTAAACAAAAAGACAATTACAAATATGTACAACAGCGGGAAAAAAGAAATTGTAATTGAAGCGGCTTATGAACATTATGATACTTTGTATAATGCAATAGACGAATTAACAAAAATTGAGGATTTAAATCTAACCTTACAAATAAAATTTAATAAAGTAAGCGTAGAGTTGGATATAAATGAAAGTCTAATTGTTATCAATACACTTGCCGTAAAACGTGCCGCACTTCGTGGCGGTTTATGGAGTACAGCAGGAAAACAAACGGAAGGTCCATTAATGGTTACTTTATGTAAATTATACAATGTTCCGAATAAATATTTTTCTGTAAAACCAAGAGCAAAAAAAGTAAAAAAAGGAGATGTAAATCGAGAAGTTGATTTTTACTTAAAAAACGAAAAAAAAGAATATAAATGCGAGGTTAAATTAATGGGAAAAGGCAATCCTGAAAGTGCAGATGCAGTAATAGCAAGAGATGGTGCCGTATTTGTAGCTGATAAATTATCAGACCAAAATAAATCACAATTGGAGCAATTAGGTGTTGAATGGGTCGAATTAAGAAATGAAAAAGGTTTTAGAAAATTCAGGGAAATACTAGATAAATTTAAAATACCAAATGAAAAATTTAACGAAGAACAATTTGAGCAAAAAGTAGATAAAATATTAACCGAATTATTTAAATAAACAGGTTGATGATGATAAACAAGTTGTTGAAAAGTAACAACCTTATGAAACCTAACAGTTAGTCATTTAAGAAATAAAATTATATGAATAAAAAAAATACCAAAAAAATAACGCTACTAGAATCTTTAATACCTATTTTATTCTTATTGATTATACTGACAATCAATAATTTAAAACATATTTTTGGTGAT
>JALSPZ010000150.1 GCA_026985675.1 Flavobacteriales bacterium | reverse complement strand
AGGCATAAATTTTTCAGCATAGTCGTAGCTATGGTTAAAAATTTTAACGAAGCTATCTGCAAAAAGAACAAGACTTGGTGCGACAGAATATACTTGACAAGACACTATATTTTTTGTTACCATTGAGTAAAGTCGAAATGTTCATCGATGGAAAAAGTAAAAATTAAATTTATTTAGGACAGGATTGTTTGTAAACAGTACAATAATAAAATTTGAAAGTTTAATTTATACCTTTATTGTCAAGAGAATTTTGCCAACGATATTTTAGTAGCCAAATCAATAAAAAACTGATAAATGTAGCGATGGCAGCACCGGTTATTCCTATAAGCGGGATTAGAACATAATTTAGCAATATATTTATAAATGCGGCTATAAAAGTTATATAAAATATCGTCCAATCTTGCCTGTGTGCATATAAAATATAATGATACAAAAAAGACCAATTGAGAAGAATATTAGAGAGTGCCAATAGCAAAAAAATATGAAAATCTTTTAAATAATACGCTTTGTTTATGGACAATAGAATGATGGGTAATAAAATGGATAAAGAAATTATAAGAATGAGTGAATAGATAAATATTTCCTTTTTGAATTGCTTATAATAAGTTCGGAATTTTGATGTGTAATTCCTTCTACAATATAAGGGTATAATACCGAAACGACCAAAGTAAATAATACGATATTGATAACATTTGCCATATTGGCAAAAAATGAATATACCCCGACAGCTTTTTTGTCGATAAACCGGTCAATCATATAACGGTCGGCAAATTCGATGGTTTTGTAGGAAATGGTCCCCAAAATATAAGGAATACTGATATAAATTCCTTTTTTTATCCAAGAAATATCAATTTGTAAACTGCTTTTTACTATTTTTTTTCTCTTTTTGAGGATGACAAATATACTAAAAACCAATGCAGCTATGTTGCCGGCTAACCAATATGTAAGCACTTGATTAATAGTAATTTCCTGTTGAAACCAAAGAATGATTACGGCTCCCAGAACCCAAAGTCCGTTTCTTAAAAACAAGTTGATGTTTGCAGCCAAAGGTTTCTTGAAAACGAATAATAATCGATAAAATTCAAAATTGAGATGTTCCGATATCAATACAAAATAAAATAAAACCAAATATTCCTTGTCAAACCCTAATAGATGATAAATTACATAAACTACCGGCAAGAGTAAAATATATAGCAACAAATAAAAGCTAAACTGATTAAAAATTATTTTTTGACGGTTGGCACCGGGTTTTAATATTTCTCGATTGGCAAAAGAATAAAAATCCAATCCCAATAAATAAACCAATAATAGTATGCTGACTGCTACCAAATTATATTCTCCAAAACCGGATTCGCTGGATTTGAAATATAAAACCGTAAAAAAGAATTTGGCAATAACGGATATCCCCCGTAATATTAACAAACTTAGCTTTTGAACGGAAATATATTTGAAAGAATTCATTTTTGAAAAGATAAATTGTTTCTCAAAAATACATTTTGAGCTTCGTTATAAGCATTTTCAAAAGCCAGAGGATTTATATCGGTAGGTATTTTATGTTGATTAAAATAGCTTATAAGTTTTTCGGTTGGCAAATTTCCAACCAATTCGTCTTTTGCCATAGGGCAACCCCCGAATCCTTTGATTGCACTGTCAAAACGACGACATCCGGATTGATAAGCTGCATCAACTTTTTCATACCAAGATTGTGGGTGTGTGTGCAAATGCGCACCAAATTCAATATCGGGATAACGGGGAATCAGATGCTCAAAAATTCTTTTTATAGTCTGTGCATCAGCGGTTCCAACTGTATCGGAAAGCGAAATGATTTTTACCCCCATTTTACGAACTTTTACGACCCATTCTTCTACAATTTCTTCATTCCACGGATCTCCATACGGATTGCCGAAGCCCATAGAAAAATACACATTTACTTTTTTATTATGTTTATCAGCCGTGTTCAATATTTCTTGTAGTAAATCGCAAGATTGGGCAATTGTCTTGGAAGTATTACGCATTTGAAATATTTCGGAAAGTGAAAAAGGATAACCCAAATATTCGATTTGTTCGTATTGACAAGCATCGTTAACTCCTCTCATATTGGCAATAATTGCCAAAAGTTTTGTTGATGTATTTGATAAATCCAGTGCTTCCACTACTTGTGCGGTATCTCTCATTTGAGGAATAGCGCGTGGGGAGACGAAACTTCCGAAATCTATGGTGTCAAAACCAACTTCCAATAAACTTTGAATGTAACGGATTTTCATTTCGGTAGGAATAAATTCTTTTATCCCTTGCATAGCATCCCTTGGACATTCTATGATTTTAAGTTTTGATTCCAAAACACAACTTTTAGAGGATAAAGATACGAATATTTTTATTTATCGTGTCCGAACATTGTGATGAAAAGCTCGGGGGCACTTGCAGCAACCCCGACGCTAATGATTATCTCTTGAACTGTATTGAACTGTCACATCGAGTGATTTTTCGAGTGAGCGAGAAAAATTGTATCGAGATGCACATTGTGTGATTTTTCGAGTGAGCGAGAAAAATCGTATCGAGATGCACATTGTGTGATTTTTCAAGTGAGCGAGAAAAATTGATTTATATTAGTCGTTTTCTATACATTTTTGCTTCTACCGTCAGTAAAGATATTTTAATTAATATTGGCTTTGGGTCCAAAGTTTTTGATAATAGGTTTCTCGATACATTTTTGCTTCCTCGCGTTACCAAAAACACTCGAACTGACAGGGTTCTCGATACAAGTTCTCGATACAAAAATACTCCTATCGTCGTATTTTCACTCGAACTGACATAGTGTAATTTACAACGTGCTGTCACATCGAGTGATTTTTCGAGTGAGCGAGAAAAATTGTATCGA
>JALSPZ010000149.1 GCA_026985675.1 Flavobacteriales bacterium | reverse complement strand
TTCCTTCTATTTTGGGGGTATCACTATTGAGAATAGACAATAAATTTTTTTCATGATTTTTTTTGAGTTTTTCTTTATAGTTATTCCAAAGCAGAATAAAATCATCAAATGTAAAAGGGTCTTCGGGTAATTTCCTGCTACTTAAAATCTTGTTTCGCTCTTCAATTTCTTGTTTTTTTCGTTTGAGATTTTTTAAAGACAAACCGACTTTCGGATGTGAATATTCGGGTTTTTCCTCCGAAATTTGTGTAGATTTTTTATCCGTTTCCGCTACCGAACGATTTTGGTTTTTTTCGATATTATCTATTTTGGGTTTTTCCTCTATAATTTGTGGCGAAACCCTAAACAATGAAGCAGGAAGAATCTTAACTATTTTTTTTTTTTTGCCTCCTCGTGAGATAAAGAAGCCAATTTCATAAGCGTGAGTTCTACCAATAATTGTGGATTTTTACTCATTTTATATTGAATATCGGCTTGGGTAACCAAATCAATGGCAGGTAACAAAAAATCCAAAGGAATATTTTCGGATTGTTCCAAATATCGTTTTTTAATATCATCACTAACTTCTAACAAATCAACCGTTTTTGCATCTTTTGCCATCAACAAATCACGTAAATGGCTTCCCAATCCGGCAATAAATTGATGAGCATCAAATCCTTTATGCAAAAGTTCGTTAAAAAATTTGACAATCCCCGGAATATCATTGGTCAGCATAAAATCAACCGTATCAAAATAAGCATCATAATCCAAGATAGACATACTTTCGGACACTATTTGACGGGTTATTTTTCCGTCTGCATAACTTGCCACTTTATCAAACATTGACAAAGCATCACGTAATGCTCCATCTGCTTTTTGAGCAATCAGAAACAAAGCGTCTTCGTCCGCTTGAATTCCTTCTTTTTCGGCTATTGTTTTCAAATGTTCTTTAATATCAAAAGCACTAATGCGTTTAAAATCATAGATTTGACAACGGGATAAAATAGTGGGTATAATTTTATGTTTTTCGGTAGTAGCCAATATAAAAATTGCGTGAGCGGGCGGTTCTTCCAAAGTTTTTAAAAATGCATTAAAAGCCGATTGAGATAACATATGCACCTCATCGATAATATATACTTTATATTTTCCAACTTGGGGTGGAATCCTTACCTGCTCTATCAATTTACGAATATCTTCCACCGAATTGTTTGATGCGGCATCCAATTCAAAAATATTAAAAGCAAAATCTTCGTCTTGGGTCAATCCTTCATGTTTGTTGATTTCCTTTGCTAAAATTCTCGCACAAGTGGTTTTTCCAACCCCTCTTGGACCGGTAAAAAGTAAGGCTTGTGCCAAATGATTTTTTTCAATGGCATTTTTCAATGTATTGGTAACAGCTTGTTGTCCAACAACTTCTTCAAATTTTTGAGGTCTATATTTTAAAGCGGAAACTATATAATTCATATCAATAATTATTCAAACAAAGATAGTTATTTTTTTGTATTTTTGCTCAAAATTTTAAATTTATGCAAGCACAAGTAGCAATTACTACCAACAAAAACGGAGACAAAATTTCAGAACATGCAGGACATGTCGTTTATTTCAAAATATATACTATTGATGAAGAAAAAGGTCTTGTCGATTCAAAAGTTATAAAAGTAGATAAAGAACACACTTTACATAATCTTTTGCACAATCCCGGAACCAATCCCGAAGAACATGAAGTTTTACAAAGTCAAATTTTATTGACCGGCGGAATTGGTATGGGAGCTATCCAAAGATTAGCCAATATGGGAGTTAGAGCTTATATGGTGGAAGAAAAAAATCCGGACGAAGCCATCAAGCAATTGATCGAAGGAACACTTAAAGCCGTCGATCCTTCCACTTTTCAACATCATCACCACCACGATCACGGACACGATCATAACTGCGACGGACATCATCACCATTAATAAATTAAAAAGAGGCTGTCCATTAAGTTTGGACAGCCTCTTTTTATTCATAATATATTATAAATAAAGCGACGGCGTTGCTTCAAGCGACACCTTTGCTAAAAATGGATTGTCTCATCGAGTGTTACATTGACACAGGAAATGGAATCTATCGTGAAGTCACATCGAGTGATTTTTCGAGTATGCGAGAAAAATTGTATCCAGATGTTAGAGAGTTCTCGATACATTTTTGATTCCTACCGTCAGCAAAAACACCCGAACGGACATGGTTCTCGATACAAAAATGCTCATCCTTCGCATTTTCACTCGAACTGACATGGTTCTCGATACATTTTTACCTCCTACGTCGGTAAAATACTCGAACTGACAGGGAACGTGATATAAATATGTTCATTCTTCACATTTTCACTGGAAATGGTTCTCGATACAAAAATTTCGTTCCTCACATTTTCACTCGAACTGACATTTAATTTGAATCCTATCATCGCATTTTCACTCGAACTGACAAACAAGAAAATTATTTCAAAAATTGCTTCGCAACTTTTTCCGCTTTTTTCGATTCGCTATAATCATAAAAGCCTTCTCCCGATTTTACACCCAATTTTCCGGCTTCTACCATTTTTACTAACAAAGGATTGGGTGCATATTTCGGATTTTTAAAACCGTCATACATAACATTTAATATCGCCAAACAAACATCCAAACCAATGAAATCAGCCAATTGCAAAGGTCCCATTGGGTGTCCCATTCCCAATTTCATCACGGTATCAATTTCTTGAACACCAGCTACTCCGTTATATAAAGTTTCAATGGCTTCGTTAATCATCGGCATCAAAATACGGTTGGCTACAAACCCCGGATAATCATTGACTTCAACAGGGACTTTGCCCAATTTTTTTGATAAATCCTCAATGGTTTGATAAGTTTCATCGGAAGTTGAATATCCACGGATAATTTCAACCAATTTCA
>JALSPZ010000148.1 GCA_026985675.1 Flavobacteriales bacterium | reverse complement strand
CAGCATTATGTATTCATAATCCGGATGGTAGGTTCGTCCTCTGAAAATATTATACTTCTTTCCGTAAGCCACGGGGAACACTTCGTAATATTTCGGATTGGAAATATTCACAATACCTCCGCCGCCCAAATCAGGCTGTTTTTTCGGCTTGAGACACAATAATTCCGTAGCGGGATCTGCCAAAAGACAAGTATGCGTCCACGCATCTTGTGTAATCGAAACCAAAAATCCCGTTCCGGGAACAACATAAGTTTTATACACACTAAACTGTGATATTTGGGGATTCAAATGGTGTTTCAAGGCCTTATTATATTTCTTCTCTTCATAAAACCGGGCGAAAGAAGATTTCTTTTCAACTGTGTTCGAAGCAATGTCCAACAGGACGTATTTTGACGGATAACCGTTGAAAGTATAAAGAATTTTTCCGTTTAGATAAAAGGCGTTTATAGGAATTATCTCTTCAAGTTTATATGATTTATCCACCGTAAATTTTCCCGATGCTATCAAGTTAAGATCTTTATCAAGCACCTCATAACCAAACGATTCGGAGAACGGGCCGGCTTTCCCCAAATCCCTTATCGTGGTATAACCGTAAAATGCTGCTTTTTCGGGATCCGGTAAAGGATAAACATACTTTGATTTTTTCAACGACCCCTGAGAGATGGAAATTTGAGCATAAAAATACATCGGAAAACTCAGTAAAAAAAGAAGGAACAAAAGATTTTTTTTCATAATTTTAGATTTTATGGTTATAACGTTTTTCAAATATGAAGATATAATTAATAACTGATAATGAAACCTATGCGTGCAAAAGGTTTTTCATAGGCATCAAAATAATTTTTCCCGGGAAAATGAAAGACTTTTACAGGGACCAAAACTTCGGCATTCCATCCGAAATGATCGGCGAACATATACCTTCCTCCGAGTGTAAAACCGAAAGCTTTACCGAGATACAACCCCGAATAAACATCAGTGTATTCGGGATCGGGCAACCAATCGTTGAAGTGAAAATTCATTCGTAAAGACGCTTCGACACGTTCCAGTTCGAAATCGTAACCGGAATCGGCACTGAGATCCGGATTCATTGCAATGATCTTTTCGTTGGAAGGTAAATATACCAAGCCGAACTCACCGCCGAAAGTGATGTAATTACTCAACCCTACTTCAAAAATAACCGAATTGCCGAGCATTTTTGTATTGGCATCAAAACTGAAAATAAATTTTATATCGCCCTCGCCATCAAATGCCTGACCGTAAAACAAGGTTGTAAAGAACAAAAACAAATAAGTTAAAAGTCTTTTTTTCATAATTGTATATTTATTTGGTTTTATCAATTTTCTCCAATCTTTTCCGGCAAGATACAGCCAAATTTTTCCAATCTTCCAACGAAAGCTTATTCATTAAATTAATGAAAACCCGTTTACTTTTCACATTGTCCGGAGAACTCCCGCCCGGAATGTACCGGCTTAATGACATATTGTTTTTGGCCTCATATAATTTCAAAACAAATCGACAGAACATATTCTCATAAAATCCGTCATCAGGCCGGTCTTGCCACAACAATATGGTTTGGTATAATCCCTTACCGTATTTCTTCAAAATATAATAATTGTAAATGCTTTCGTATGCGGCTATTTTCTTCAACCTGCGAAAACAGGCCGAATCCGCCAAGAAGGTTTTGCCGTTTTTGTCCTGCAAGTGCCATTGTCGTGCCAATCGTTTCAGTGCCGAAATTCTGACTTTTAAATCGGGATGGTCCTTTATACTATCCTTGTCAAAAAACGTATGGTCGTTTTGATATTTGGTTTTCGGGGAATTTTCTGCGCGGAACACAGCGTCTTTCAAAGTCTTCCCTTCAACAGAAAAAATTTTGCGTAAAAAAGATATGGATAGTGAGTCCGATGACCGGTTTTCATAATCGTACAAATGCATATAAGCCCGAATCATTTCCGTGGGATTATACCGCGTATGAGTCATCAAATGCAAGCCGGCCGAATCCGCTTCCGACTCGAATTTTCTGGAATAATGCGAACCGTAATACAAAAATTTCTTGATCAAATCCTGAAACATTTCATATTTCCCATATCGCTTTCTCCTGATTGCCTTCATTTTTTTCCTATACTTATCCGACAGCAAAAAATCGGCCCTTTTTTCAAAGGTCTTGTCCGAATGATGCAAAAAATAATGGGATAATTCGTGACTGATTACGCCGGCCAATTGGGCTTCCGTATCGAGAATTTCCAATAGGCGCAAATCAACAATGATGATTCCGTCGCCGATATCGAAGGCATTTGTTTCCGGAATACGCGAAAAATACAAACGGACTTTTTGCCCTGCCAACGTAGGATTGGAAGCGATAATCGTGTCGGCAATCCGGTTTAAATAATCGTTCATAGACCGGTCGCCATACAAAATACCGGATTTAAATTTATCAATCAGTTGCTCGTGTTGTTCACGATAAATGTTTAGCAACAATTTTTTCTTTTTGCCCTTGAAAGAATGCTTGATTTTCTTGACTTTCTCATTATACCGAACATTCAAATCATTTAAAAAATCCGATACGAAAGCTGCCGAAGCCGTATCCACAGGTTCATAAACCGATTGAGAAAAATTAATTTGCGACAAAAAAATAAAACCTAAAAGTATTATTGTTTTGAATACGGCAAACACTAAAAAAATGCTTATCAATGTTAATTTTCGGACCAAATATACCTATAATTTTTTGAATTTTCAAATAAAACTCGACCTAAAATCTTTTTCACTTCTTGATTAAATCGATATTTTTTATCAAATTTATTATGCACGCATAATATTTTTTTGTATATTTGTAAGGAACAAAGCACCGGAATATGCCGATGAAAGAAAAAACAATGGATCAATTGCTTAGGGAAACCTGGTTGTCCGTGG
>JALSPZ010000147.1 GCA_026985675.1 Flavobacteriales bacterium | reverse complement strand
AAATTCATAATCAACATTAATGGTTCCTGTTTGGGTTTGGGAATCAAAAGTATATGAGTTTAATGTTATGAAGGTATCCTATTATTTTGGAGTATAAACGATTTTTGAAACCCAAACAAATAAAGTTTCGGATGCAAAATATCTTATAATTCTATATATTCAAAATAAATATTGGGGATCCCATAATCCAATACAGGACCGCCACCACCATAAAACTTTGATGAATTAAAGGTAATGTTCCCCAATGTTTTAGGGAAATCCATATCCATAAAATCACTTCGTCTGGTAATGGGTCCCAACGCATCATTTGGACTTGAAGGATTGATTACGGTTCTCGATAATGTATAGGTTCCTGCCGAAAGAGTCAAAGGTGGAATTCCAACATAATCATAAGCACTATTGTCGAAACTAAAAGTTCCGCTGTAAACGGTATTGTTATTGGAATCCGTTATTTTAATTTCATAATTAAGGTTGGGGTCTTGCGAAATATATCCGAAGCCACAAATCTGTAAATCAACGGAAGTGGTAAAGTTATATTCGTGTGTGGCAAGATCCATATTTTCATAAATAAAATAGGTAGAGTTTGAGTTTAGTGTATTAAAAAACCCTTCCATATCTCTGTTTTGGCTGGTAGAACAATCTACCGTAGGGTCTGCGGCATCTTTTTTACAGCCAAGAATGCTGCCTCCAACGATTACAATGATTAATAATAAATTTGATAAAGTTTTCATTTTTTATATTTTTATAAATTCTTAACAAACATAGAATTTTAAGGGTTTGAGTGTATGAAACATTCCATAAAATGATATGCTTTTTGCTTTAAATAGTCAATTGATTGGATAAAAGAAAATCCGGAATTTCTCCCGGATTTTCTTTAGTGACAATTTTTATTATTTTTTCTCTTTTATAAGTTTTTTTAACTCCTGAATTTCTTTTTTTAGAAGATCTATTTCCTTCTGTTGCTCTTGAACTGCTTTAACTAATGGAACAACAAATAAACCATAACGCAATCCATAATAATCATTAGAATTTTTGGGTTTATCCACTCCATCAAAATCAAAACCTGAAGCTTTAGCTGCTTGTTCTACCTCTTGTGCAATAAAGCCCGTATGTGTTTTTGAAGCAATTTTTTCCATTGAAGAATCTTTAATATTTAGTATAGATTGAATATTTTTTGGATTCATCTGATAAGTAACGGGACGAAGTGACATAATAAACTCCAAACCTTTCACATTTTCTTGAATGTTTTGTTTAAATCTTTGATCAGACACATTAGTCCAAGCTTGAAATCCTCCAATACTTTGAACATTAGAGTCTCCAAGTCTGATTTGATTTGGAGCAGTAATTATCGTTTCTGCACCTAATGCAGTTGAATTTGTAAAATCCCCCACAGCATAAGCATTGCAACCTAATGCAGTGTTTTTTCTTCCAGTTGTAACTTCCGCCATTGTATTGTAACCGAATGCCGAATTACAAAATCCTTGGTCATTAACCGGAAGTGCGCCAAAACCCATTGCCGTATTATTTTCTCCAGTTGTATTTTTAAGTAATGCATTAGTTCCAACAGCTGAGTTTCCAGAACCTTTGTCATTATTCAATAAACTGTGAAACCCCACTGCAGTGTTGTTGTTTCCATAAATATTTTTCAATAAACTTTGGTGTCCTACTGCCGTATTATTGCGAGCATCTAGATTACTTTTTAAGGTTTGAAAACCAATAGCGGTATTAAAACTACCGGTTGTATTTGTATAAAGTGCTTGAAAACCTTCTGCATGATTGGGTAAATCATTGGAAGTCATTGAAAATAGAGCTTCTTGTCCAATTGCAAAATTGTATCTTCCATAATGTAAATTATATAATGCTTTTAAACCAATAGACAAATTACTGTTACCGTTTATGTTTCCAAACATCGATTGATATCCGATGGCTAAGTTGTTATTTCCTACAGTATTATTTCCTAAAGCATACATTCCAATGCCTTGATTGGTATTGCCGGTAGTATTGTTTTGTAAAGCTCTAAAACCCATAGCAGTATTATTTACACCTAAAGTATTTTGCATCAAACTTTGAAAACCTATAGCCAAATTGTTTTTTCCTTCCGTATTTTTATTTAAAGCGTAATAACCGTGTGCTTCATTATTGTCTCCCGTTGTGTTTTTTTGTAATGCTCTGAATCCTACTGCCAAATTATTTTTTCCGGAAGTATTTTCAAATAAACTTTGTAAACCAACCGCCGTATTATTTCCTCCGTCTACATTATTATGTAAACTATGTAAACCAATTGCCAAGTTATTATTTCCTAAAGTATTGGAGAATAAACTTTGATAGCCCACCGCTAAATTATTTCTCCCTTCCGTGTTCTGATTTAAGGAATAATAACCATGTGCCTCATTATTATTTCCTGTAGTATTGTTTTGTAATGCCCTAAATCCAACCGCTAAATTTCTTTCGCCAGTAGTATTTTGAAACAATGCTTCATATCCTGAAGCTTGGTTGTTATTTGCGTTATTATTATAAAGTGCTTGAAAACCTATAGCCTGATTAAAATTACCGCTGATATTATTGAATAAACTTAAATTACCATAAACCGTATTATGATGTCCTATGGTATTGTTGAAAGATGATTTTACTCCACTGGAAATATTATTAGATCCGGTGGTATTACTATATAAAGCTTGTAAACCAATTCCCGTATTATAATTTCCTGTATCATTATTCATCATACTTTGTAACCCAAAAGCAGAATTGTGATTTCCTGTGGTGTTTTTCAACATAGCATTATATCCGGAAGCAGCATTAAAAGAACCTGTTGTATTATTCGATAGAGTACCTGTTCCTATAGCAGTATTATATGAACCTGATGTATTGGAATACAAACTTGATGCTCCTGTGGCTGTATTATATCTTCCGGAAGTATTTTGCAATAATGAATTGGAGCCTATAGCTACATTAGCAATCCCGGAAGTATTGCTATATAAAGTTTTATAACCGACAGCTGTGTTTAAATAGGAAGAAAAATTAGAATACATTGATTGAAAACCAATTCCTATATTTTTATTGTCGTTACTGTTATCATTAAATCCGGCATCAATTCCCAAAAAAATAGAAGAACCGTCTTGTGTACCGTCATTATCAGATTTTCCATCCAGTAAATCGTCAATTTTTTCGGCGCCATTACCATTGAGCAGCACCCAACTCGAACTCGGATTATGCCAATAATAAAATTTATTGTCTGTAGTTAAAAAAACAATCATTCCATTTTGTGCTGCTCCAGGGTTAGTTGCAGGAAAAGCATTAATTCTAGGGATCAAAATTCCGTCTGTATTCATTGGGGAAGCTTGATTACTTGCTACAACATCCAATTGAGCTTGGGGAGTGTTTGTCCCTATCCCTACTTGTGCATTTATTGAAAATAAAACAAGTGAAAATACAAATAATAATAAATTTTTCATAAAATCAGGTTTTTTATTTAATCTCTCAAAAGTAAAACCTGAATTTAATTTTCAATCCATGATTTATTTAAAGGTATAATTAATTGGATGAGTACCTCTGTTTATCCGATAAATGGTAGAAAAAGTTTATTTTGAAATTTTTCCGGGGTTATTGGAAATAAAACTTTTCCAACTGCCATATTTTTTTTCTCCGCTTTTTTTCCCGGAATTAAAATAGTGGCATACGGCAACGGCAAGTCCGTCCGTAGCATCTAACTTTGTCGGAAGCGTTTTAATATTGAGCAATCGTTGAAGCATAGCAGCTACTTGTTCTTTTGAAGCATTTCCATTGCCTACAATTGCCATTTTTACTTTTTTAGGTAAATATTCTGTTATAGGAATTTCCCTTTGCAATCCGGCTGCCATAGCAACGCCTTGTGCCCTCCCGAGTTTTAACATCGATTGAACGTTTTTTCCAAAAAAAGGTGCTTCAATAGCCAATTCATCCGGATGAAATTCGTCGATGATTTGTGTAGTGCGTTCAAAAATCGTTTTTAATCGAAGATAATGACTATCATATTTATTTAAAATCAATTCATCCATTAATAAAAGTTTCAAATTATTGTTTTCTACTTTTATCAAACCGAATCCCATTACGGTTGTTCCCGGATCTATTCCTAAAATTAAACGTTCTTTTTTCAAAATTTTATAGTAATTTGCGTTTTTATAACCAAACAAATTTACAAAAAAAGCTTGTGCAAATGATTTTTATTTATGCTTTAAAGAATAAATATGAAAATAAAATTGTTTTATTTTTTAAGCTTTTCATAAGTGTTTATGCGGTTTGGTTTGTGTCTCAAAAAGATTTTAATTTGATAATTCCTGAAAAAGATACTCTTTTATTGTTCTTGATTTTGATTGTTTTTTCTTTGATAAATTGGTGGTTGGAAATAAAAAAATGGCAATTTTTAGCTCGAAATGTTCAAAATATTGATTTTAAAACAGCTTTAAAACAAAGCCTAATCGGTTTTTCTTTGGCATCGATAACGCCCAACCGTATTGGAGAATATGGAGCCAAAGCGGTGTTTTATCCTAAACAGGAAAGAAAAAAAATTTTGTCTCTAAATTTTATTGGAAATACAACTCAATTATTATCAACGCTTTTTTTTGGATTATTGTCAATTTTATTTTTATTTTTTTTTAAAAAAGCTGAATTTTTTCGAGTTGCAGTATTAACGGATAATCAATATTTTTATTTATTTTTTGTTTTATTTTTTTCTTTGATTTTTTTCTTATTTATTTTTAAAAAATTTAATTATCCTGATATTTTGGATAAAACCGTTTTTTATAAAAGTTTAGTTTTTTCTGTAGCAAGGTATTTAATTTTTAGCACACAATTTTTCTTATTATACATTTTTTGGTATTCACATACAAATTTGTTGCTTGTGCTAATGGCAATTTACTTATCATATTTTTTATCATCTTTGTTGCCGGTATTTATTTTTACCGATTGGGCGATAAAAGGAAGTATATCTTTATGGGTTTTTACAAAATTGGGGTTAATGTCATCAATTGTGTTGGAAATAGTCGGGTTTATGTGGATTTTCAATTTTTTAATTCCGTTTTTTGCCGGAATAGTTTTATTATGGTTTCTCAAAATTGTTTCCAAATGATACAGGCAGGATTTATTTTTTTATTCCTTTATGTATTCCTTATGTTTTATCTTGGGTTTATTGTAAATAAACTTCCCGAAATCAATGAAAAATACAGTTTGCCGAAAATAAAATTTTCAATAATTATTCCTTTTAAAAATGAAGAGGATAATTTACCCTTGCTACTGTGTTCTTTGCAAAAAATTAATTACCCAAAAGATTTTTTTGAAATTTTTTTTGTGAATGATCATTCGTCGGACAGCGGAGAACAGATTATAGAAAAATATAGCAATATTTTACCAATAAAAATTTTAAAAAATATCGAGAATAGTAAATCTCCTAAAAAAGATGCTTTGGAGACAGGTATTCAACAAGCAAAATTTGAATATATTATCACAACGGATGCCGATTGTGAAATACCGGAAAATTGGTTGCTTTCTTATAATCATTTTATAGTTCAAAAATCTCCCGAATTAATAGCCGGTCCTGTAACTTATACGGATAAAAAAGGTTTTTTTTATAAATTTCAAAGCTTGGAATTTCTTACATTACAAGCATTTACACAAGCAGGTTTTGCCGTTAAAAAAGCTTTTATTGCCAATGGAGCCAATTTATGTTTTACAAAAAAATCTTTTGAAGAGGTAGGAGGATATCAAGGAAACAAGCATTTGGTTTCAGGAGATGATGTGTTTTTATTGGAAAAAATCCGTAAAAAGTTTCCAAAAAAAATATATTTTTTAAAAGATCGCAATAATGTGGTAAGAACATTTCCGGTAGAAAATAAACAAAAATTAATTCACCAAAAAATACGTTGGGCTTCTAAAATGAAGACTAAAAAAAATTCTTTGGGTTTATGGATAGGGCTTTTAATCTTGACTATCAATCTTTATCAAATATATTTCTTGGTTTTTTTATTTGTTTTTTCGATTTCAAGTGTTTTGTTTTTATTGATAAAATTTCTAATAGATTTTTATTTAATCATACAAACGAACAAATTTTATCAAAATAAGCTAAAACTTTTACATATATTATATAGTGAATTAATTTATCCCTTTTATTTATTTTCAGTTTTGCTTGGAATTATAAATGGTAATTTTAAATGGAAAGACAATAAATATTAAAACATAACGTTAATCTGTAAAAGAGAGAAATATTTTTTTTAACATTAAAAATTTAAATAGAAAAATAAATAAATATATTTTTGCAAAAAAATAAAACTATGGACTACAACACAACAAACACAAGTAACCAGGGTAGAGGAGCAACTGTTTTAAAAATAGCAGTAATTGCTTTGGGCGTGATATTATTAGGCTTAGGTTATTACACCTATAGCACTTATAAAGAATTGTCAGCACAAAATGATTTATTGGTTGAACAAAAAGAGCAGATTATCAATGAATTGGATGAGTTGAAAATTGACTATGACCAAAAAATCAAAGAAAATTCCGAACTTTCAGGCAAGGTTGAAGAAGCAAAAAAACGCATAGAAACTTTGAAAGAAGAAATACAAAAACAAAAGAAAATTACTGCAAGTGTTCTCAGAAAATACAAAAGAGAAATTGCTCGCTTGAAAGTTGAGCGTGATAAATTGTATAAAATTGCCGATTCTTTGCGTATGGCAAATCAGCAACTTACTTTGGAAAAAGATAGTTTGGCAGTGGATTTGGATAAACAAAAGCAATTCAATGATACTTTGTTGAACAAAAATGAAGAATTATCCCAAACACTTAACAGAGCAAAAATTTTGTATCCTACCAATATTAAAGCAACAGGTGTGCGAATCAGAAAAAGCGGAAAAGTTATAGAAACTTCCAGAAAATGGAGAACACAACAAATCAGGGTCTGCTTTACTATTCCTAAAAATGATATATTAGATGCCGGAAAGCAAGTGTTTTATGTAAGAGTGGTAAATCCTGAAGGACAAGTACTGGGAACATTGGATCAAATTGAAGTAGATGGAAACCAAGTTCAAATAAGTAATGCAGAAGAAATCATTTATGAAAATAAAGCCTTACAAGTATGTAGTTTCGTAAAACCCAACGATGTCAAAAAAGATATTGTCAAAGGAGATTATCTTATCGAAATTTATTACAACGGAGTTAAAGTGGGGACAACTCATATGACTTTAAAATAAAGTTCAAAAATTGTATAATTAATTGTGAAAAGCTATCTTTGTGCATTCAAAGATAGCTTTTCTCTTTACAAAAAATTATATCAAATGAGTGATGAACAGTTTAAAAAAGTGCTTTCGCATGCCAAAGAATATGGTTTTGTATTTCCATCAAGTGAAATTTACGACGGATTAAGTGCAGTTTACGATTATGGTCCCAACGGAGTGGAACTAAAAAACAATATCAGAAACTATTGGTGGAAATCCATGACACAATTGCATGAAAATATTGTAGGTTTGGATGCTGCAATTTTTATGCACCCTACCACATGGAAAGCTTCTGGGCATGTTGATGCTTTTAATGACCCTTTAATTGATAATAAAGATTCCAAAAAACGTTATCGCGCCGATGTTTTGATTGAAGATTATGTAGAAAAAATAGAAGGAAAGGTTAGAAAAGAAATCAAAAAAGCCAAAAAACGCTTTGGCGATGATTTTGACGAAGCCCAATTCGTTGCCACTCATCCGCGAGTTGTAAAATATCGTGAACAGCAAAAAGAAATTATGCAACGAATGGCAAAATCTTTGGAAAACGGAGATTTAGCCGATGTAAAAGCACTTATCGAAGAATTAGGAATTGCCGACCCTGTTTCCGGTAGTAAAAATTGGACGGATGTCAAACAATTTAATCTGATGTTCGGCACAAAACTGGGAGCTTCCGCTGAAAATGCAACCGATTTGTTCCTTCGTCCCGAAACAGCACAAGGTATTTTTGTGAATTTCTTAAACGTGCAAAAGACCATGCGGATGAAAATTCCGTTTGGAATTGCACAAACGGGAAAAGCTTTCAGAAATGAAATTGTTGCCCGCCAATTTATATTTCGTATGCGTGAATTTGAACAAATGGAAATGCAATTTTTTGTTCGTCCCGGAACACAAAAAGAATGGTTTGATACGTGGAAAGCCGAACGTTTGAAATGGCATAAATCATTAGGATTTGGTGACGATTTTTATCGTTTTCACGACCACGAAAAATTAGCCCATTACGCCGATGCCGCTACCGATATAGAATTCAAATTTCCCTTCGGTTTCAAAGAATTGGAAGGTATTCACTCTCGCACCGATTTTGATTTAAGTCAGCACGAGAAATATTCGGGTAAAAAATTACAATATTTCGATCCGGAAATCAACGAACGCTATACACCTTATGTGATTGAAACTTCCATTGGTTTGGACCGAATGTTTTTAGCGGTATTTTCCGCTTCATTACAAGACGAAGAATTACCCGACGGTTCTACAAGAGTGGTTATGAAAATTCCGGCGATTTTGGCACCGACCAAAGTAGCGGTTTTACCTTTGCTGAAAAAAGACGGATTGCCCGAAATAGCCCATAAGATTTTTGACGATTTAAAATGGGATTTCAAAGTCAGTTATGACGAAAAAGATGCCATCGGACGACGATATCGCCGTCAAGATGCCGTAGGAACGCCCTACTGTATTACGGTGGATCATCAAACCAAAGACGACAATACGGTAACCTTGCGTGATAGAGATACAATGGAACAAATTCGTATCCCGATTGACGAATTGCGTAAGCATATCGCCGATAAATTTGATTTGCGGAATTGGTTGTAATAATTTTTCACTAATTTTAGCTTAAAATATAATAAATGACAGAGTTGTTATCCATAAAAGAAGCAAGCAAATGGGCGAGCAAATATTTAAAAAAGAACGTTACCGCCTCAAACATTTCTTATCTTATTCAATATGGTAAAATTAAAAAATACGGTAATAACGGAACAACTGTTATTAATAAATACGAATTAAAAAAATATTATGAAAGCTTTAACGGTAAAAGAGAAATAAATTGGAAGGAAAAATTAGGCGATGATTTGAATTGGGCATTATCCTTTGACAATTTAAAAGAAAAAGATACCACAAAACATGTTCATCGTTTACACCCGTATAAAGGTAAATTTATTCCGCAATTGGTGGAATATTTTTTAGACGACCACATAGATAATTTTAAAAAAGAAGTCTATTTTAAAAAGGGTGATATCATTTTGGATCCGTTTTCGGGAAGTGGAACCACATTGGTTCAAGCCAATGAATTGGGTATGCATGCAATTGGTGTGGATATTTCTGCTTTTAACACCCTTATTGCTAATGTAAAAATAGCAAAAGTAGATTTTGACGATTTGAATATAGAATTAAATAGAATTACTGATGCACTGCAAAAATTTATAAGCCATCGCAATAACATAACATTTGAAAATGAATTATTGGAAGAATTAAATATTTTTAATAAAAAATACTTTCCTTCCCCGGAGTATAAGATAAAAGTTCGTAATAATGAAATTGTCGAGAAAGAATATACACGACAAAAAGAACAAGAATTTCTACAAATTTTTAAACGTTTGCAACAGAAATATAATCTGCAAATAAAGCAAGAAAACCAAGATACTTTTATTGAGAAATGGTATCTTAAACCGGTAAAAGAGGAAATAGATTTTACTTTTGAACAATTAAAAAAAGTAAAAAATCCGACTACTAAAAAAATTATCACAATTATATTGAGTAGAACTATTCGTTCTTGCAGAGCCACAACACATGCCGATTTGGCCACACTAAAAGATCCGGTTACCACTACTTATTATTGTAGAAAACACGGAAAAATTTGCAAACCGCTTTTTTCAATGTTCTCTTGGTGGAAAAGATATAGTAAAGATACGATTAAAAGATTACAAGCTTTTGACAAAATCAGAACAAATACTTATCAAATAGGTTTACAAGGTGATGCTAGAAGCATTGATATTTTTTCAGTAGTTGAAAAAAAACAACCCGATTTTGCCAAATTGATTAAAAAACAAAAAATAAAAGGGATTTTTTCAAGTCCGCCTTATGTAGGATTAATAAATTATCACGAACAACACGCTTATGCTTATGATTTATTCGGTTTTGAACGCAAAGACGAATTGGAAATAGGACCATTATACAAAGGACAAGGTCGTGAAGCTAGAAATTCTTACATAGAAGGGATTTCACAAGTTCTTAATAATTCTAAAAAATTTTTGCAAAAAGATTATGACATATTCCTTGTAGCCAATGATAAATATAATATGTATCCGACAATAGCGGAAAAAGCCGGAATGAAAATAGTCAATCAATATAAACGACCGGTTTTAAATAGAACGGAAAAAAACAAATCCGCTTATGCAGAAATAATATTTCATTTAAAAGAAAAGTAATGTCTCTTACTGGAAAACAAAAAAAACTAATAGAAGATACTATTAAAAATAGTATTAGAAATAAGTTCAGAACATATAATCCCGAACCGGCGGTAATGCCTTTTCATACTAGACTTCTCGGAAAAGACAGGTTGGCTTTGTATTCATTTATTCATTCGTTAAATACCAATTTCGGAACCACTATTTTCGAACCGGTTGCTGTTTCATTAGCTATGAATAAGTTTAAAATAGCTAAACATCAGGTAAAACCCGGTAATAAAATGAGTGAATATGCCCAAAAAGAAATTCAAGATATAATGAATGAATTATCGGCCGCAAATAAAAGACCTAATAAAATAAAAGAAATTGAAAGGATACGCAAAGTTTGTCAAAAAGGAGAAATGATTTCGGTAAAACCTACTGTTGTTGATGTTTATCTGGAAGATGACAAAAGTATTTATATGATTGATATTAAAACAGCTAAACCTAATAAAGGAAGTTTTAAGGAATTTAAAAGAACTTTATTGGAATGGGTAGCGGTTGTTTTATATGAAAATCCCGAGGCAAACATTAAGACCTTAATTGCTATTCCATATAACCCGTATGAACCCAAACCATATAGCAGATGGACGATGGCAGGAATGCTTGATTTGGAACAAGAATTAAAAGTTGCGCAAGAATTTTGGGATTTTTTGGGAGGACAAGGAGCATATATTGATTTACTCAATAGTTTTGAAAAAATCGGGATAGAATTAAGACCTGAAATTGACGATTATTTTAAAAGGTTTAACAAAAAATAATTTTATTTAACAAAAATGCTCAAAATACAACAACAACCTTATAATCAATACCTTCACGATTGCTTGTTAACAAAAAAAGAAATTACACTCGCCATCAAACGTGAGGATTTGTTGCACGAGCATATTTCGGGAAATAAATTTCGTAAACTTTTTTACAATATCATCGAAGCCAAGCAAAAAGGATACGATACATTGCTGACTTTTGGCGGCGCTTTTTCCAATCATATTGCCGCTACGGCAGCTGCCGGAAACGAATACGGATTGAAAACGATTGGCGTTATCAGAGGCGATGAGTTTGCTAATGATTTACCAAGGTTTTTGCAAGAAAATCCCA
>JALSPZ010000146.1 GCA_026985675.1 Flavobacteriales bacterium | reverse complement strand
TGTAACTGGCAACACGTCTGATTTTGGTTCAGAAGAGTCCAGGTTCGAGCCCTGGTAGGCCAGCCAAAAGTCGCAAATCGTTAGGTTTGCGACTTTTTTGTTTGGTATGAAAAACTTATCTTTGACAAAAATTATCAATTTCATGCAAAAGAATATATTAGTTACCGGCGGGGCAGGATTTATCGGTTCCAATTTATGCGAAAGTTTATTGGAAGACGGACATAAAGTGCGTTGTTTGGATAATTTTGCTACTGGACATTTTAAAAATATTCGTCATTTGATGGAGCATCCGGATTTTGAACTTATTGTAGGCGATATTCGTCATTTGGATACTTGTCGCAAGGCGGTGGACGGAATGGAATATGTCTTGCACGAAGCGGCTTTGGGGTCGGTTCCGCGTTCTATCAAAGATCCGATAACTACTAATGAAGTGAATGTGAGTGGTTTTCTCAATATGCTTGTCGCTGCAAGAGATGCCGGGATAAAACGTTTTGTTTATGCCGCTAGCTCGTCCACTTACGGAGATTCCGAAAATTTGCCGAAAGTGGAAGAAGTTATCGGTAAACCTTTGTCGCCATATGCCATTACAAAATATGTAAATGAACTTTATGCCGATGTTTTTTATAAAACTTACGGATTGAACACCATAGGTTTACGATATTTTAACGTTTTCGGTAGGAGACAAGATCCTAACGGGGCTTATGCTGCGGTTATCCCGAAGTTTGTTATTCAACTGATGAAACACGAAAGTCCCGTAATCAATGGCGACGGAACTTATTCGAGGGATTTTACTTATATCGATAATGTGATTTTGATGAATAAATTGGCTTTGGAAACCGATAATCCCGATGCTTTAAATCAAGTATATAATACGGCTTTCGGCGAAAGGACGGATTTGAACGAATTGGTTGCTTTGCTAAAAGAATATCTGTCGGAATATGATGAGGAAATTCGAAAGGTTGAGGTTATACACGGACCTGTTAGAGCGGGAGATATTCCGCATTCGTTGGCATCTATTGATAAAGCAAAGAAATTGCTTGGATATCAGCCGCAATATGATATAAAAAAGGGATTGAAAGAAGCGGTGAAATGGTATTTTGAGAATTTATGACGATTTGATTTTGTGTAGGGACGTTTGCGGTTGGTGCGCGTGAGGGGGTGAAGTGATAGCTCCCGCACGGCAAAACACTACAAAAATATAAAGAGCAAAGCGACCAACGGAAGCTCTTGAAATTTATAATTTTTTGTGTGTTTTTGCGGGCGGGACTATGAACGAAACACCCGACCCGTGGATTTAGGCGGCGGATTTGCGGAAGGGACACGCCCTTATTATGTAAAAAATTTATTGAAAATTATGTTTAAAAAATCTGTTTTAATCACCGGTGGTGCAGGCTTTATCGGCTCGCATGTGGTGAGATTGTTTGTTAATAAATATCCTGATTATCAAATAGTTAATCTGGATGCGCTGACCTATGCGGGAAATTTGGAAAATGTTAAAGATGTGGAAAAACAACCGAATTATGTATTTGAAAAAGGGGATATTCGTGTGGCGGATTTTTTGAAAAATTTGTTTGAAAAATACAATTTTGATGCGGTGATTCATTTGGCAGCGGAGTCGCATGTGGATAGAAGTATTGAAAATCCGCTGGCTTTTGTGGAGACGAATGTTATCGGGACGGTAAATCTGTTGAATGCGGCAAAAAATTTGTGGAAAAATGATTGGCGGGATAAACTTTTTTATCATATTTCGACGGATGAAGTTTACGGCTCGTTAGGGAAAACAGGGCTTTTTACGGAAAATACGGCTTATGATCCGCATTCGCCTTATTCGGCTTCCAAAGCGGCTTCTGATCATTTTGTCAGAAGCTATCACGATACTTACGGTTTGCCTTCGGTGATTTCCAATTGTTCCAATAATTACGGTCCCAATCAGTTTCCCGAAAAACTTATTCCTTTGTTTATCAATAACATAAAATTACAAAAGCCGTTGCCGGTTTATGGTGATGGACAATATACCCGCGATTGGTTGTTTGTGATAGACCACGCGCGTGCCATTGATATGATTTTTCATCAGGGAAAAACGGGTGAGACTTATAATATCGGAGGGTTTAATGAATATACCAATATCGATTTGATACATTTGTTGTGCGATATTATGGATGAAAAATTGGGTAGGCCGAAAGGGAGTTCGCGTAATTTGATCACTTTTGTTAAAGATCGTCCGGGACATGATAAACGTTATGCGATTGATGCTACCAAAATTAATAAAGAATTGGGTTGGAAACCCAGTGTAAATTTTGAAGAAGGACTTTCCAAAACGATTGATTGGTATCTGGAAAACGAAGAATGGCTGAAAAATGTTACTTCGGGCGAGTATCAGAAATATTATGATGAGATGTATGGGGGGAGATAGTATTTTACGTGTGCTGGATAAAGGATAAAACTTTTTGTAAATTATTGATTTTAATATATTTAAAGTTAATTATTTTTTGATTTTGATACTCCATTGAAAGACAAAGTGACAAACCAAATCGTTTTTTTCATCAAATGCTTTTGAATTCAGGTTAAAGGTAACGCCTTCTCCTGTTTCAACAGCTCGTTTGATTTTTTCATCAATCAGATTTCCTTCTTCGCAAACAAAACGTATTTTGCCACGAGCTTTTTTGGTAAAATCAGCTTCTATATGCGTAACCAACATAGATGTATTCCGATTACTTTCTTGTATTTTTTTCATTACCAAAATTCCGGTGGAAAGTTCTGCTCCCATTGCCAAAACAGCAAAATACATCGATTGAAAAGGATTTTGATTGATCCATTTATGACGGGCGGTTACTACTGCTTTTTCATTGGTTATTTCCTTTACCCGCACCCCTGCTATCCAAGCTGCAGGAAGTTTAAACATCAGAAAACGATTGCT
>JALSPZ010000145.1 GCA_026985675.1 Flavobacteriales bacterium | reverse complement strand
TTAGTAAAAAAGATAAATATATTTCATATTTCGTAATTATATTATTTTTAATATTTTGGTTTTGTTCAATTTTTTTGTTCATTTATATTCGTGATAAATTAGCTATTTAAATTTTCTTAATCTATTATACTGTAATAGTGTATTAGCCCAGAAAAAACCGAACAACAATGATTAAAAATTAAATAGATAATACCCCAAAAAGTATGTAAGGCAGATTTTTGTTATTTTTAAAGATAACAAAAAATTTATACCTTTACAACAATGAAAACCTGCAATGTTTCATATAATTGTAATTATAAATTAGTTGCAAACCGCTACTACAACCCGCGTATTTCACTGTTTTATGCCACAGACCCGCTAGCTGAAAAATATCCCAATTTTTCGCCTTATACTTATACAGCGGATAATCCGGTGATGTTGACGGATCCGGATGGGAAAGATTTTATCGTATTAAATTATGGTTATACGGAAGATCCTGAGGATAAAAAAAATCATATAGTTGGACATCAAGCTGTTCTTATTGGAAATGATAAAGATGGCTGGTACTATTATTCATATGATGCTGATTACGGGGTAAATGGACGTTCAAATAAAAAAAATGTAAGTGATAACGATAATTTTACTGCGGGTGTATATTTTAAAAGTATTGAAGATTTTGCAAAAAGCGAACATAATACTTTTAAAGATGATTATGATGATGGAGAAGGACTTGATACATCACACAAAGATAAAGATGGAAAAATAATACAGCGTTATCAACGAGCTTACCGTATTAAAACAAGTAAAGAAGCCGATGTAAAAATGAAGAAAGCCGCCAATACAACTTTTGATAAAACATATAAATTACTAATAAATGATTGTACCGCAGTACCTCGAAATGCATTGCGGGCAGGGGGTTTAAAAGATGGCGAATTTTCAGCTGCTTATCCGCAAAATATTGTTTTAGAAAAAAACTGGCTACCTGTTACAAAACAAGAAGAAATTGAGAGAAGCAATGAAGGAACAGATGTTAGCGAACAATTAAACAGATAAAATGAAAAAAAAATATTTCAAATATACGATAATACTTATAGGTATTCTTGGGCTATATTATGTTGCAAGTGATATTTTAATGAATGGGCAAACACGCATGATACATTACTTTTCTTATGATAATATAGAAGATGCTAGAAGAAAAGGTGGTATTATTAATGAAGATGTAAAATATGTCCTCAAAGGTTTTCAACCTAAGCAGGAAAATCAAATTCGACAATATTGTCGTTTTTGGACTTCCAACAGTCTTTATCAAGAATTTTATGGGCTTATTTATTTTGTTCATGAGGATAAAGATAGATTACGAATTCATATAGATTTGAAAAAACCTGAATATATTGAATATATTTTTGATGGAGATATTTATTACAATAATAAACCTGTTGGTTTAATATATGGTTCTTCATTCGATATTTCAAGAGATAAGGACAGTATAACTTTAGTGGTAAAAAAACCTATCAATAGAAAATTAGAAAAAATTGGCGAAATAGTCATATATTTAAAGTGATTTCGTTTCAAAATACTTGTTACTCTACTACAACACAACTCCCCACGTGCGGTAAATATTCCCAAACAAAACAAAAAACCATTAAGAAAAAAATATAATACTACCCCAAAAAAAACACAATGCTGATTTTGGTTATTTTTTAAAGATAACAAAAAATTTTCATACCTTTACAACAATGAAAACCGGCAATTTTTCATATAATTGTAATTACAAATTAGTTGCAAACCGCTATTACAACCCGCGCATTTCACAGTTTAATGCCACAGACCCGCTGGCGGAAAAATACTACTTCCAAAGCCCATACACCTATGCAACGGATAATCCTGTTGGTTTGATGGATGTTGATGGGATGGGGGTGGATAAAAAAGAAGATGATTATTTTTATAATTCTAAAACAGGAGAAACACATGTGGTTAAAACAAATGATAAAAAAGATAACTTGTATGTTGATGGCGACAGAATAGCAACTTTAACTAAGGGGCAATTAGGTAAAGGATATACTAATCAAATATTTGGCATAAAAAAACCTATGAGAATAAGCAATGAAAAAATATACAGAAATAATACTGATATAGATCTTAGTACTGGAATGAATATTCATTATTCTTTCATTGAAGGAGAAGGGGCAGGGGCATCTGGAAATGTAGGGTGTAGGATTTCTTTAAATGAAAATGGACAATTATTAATTACAGCATCAATATCCCACGTCGATAGTAATTTTACAAATTTTACTGATGTATCAAATGCTAGATTTTCAATAGCGGGTAGTAACGAAGAAATTTTTCGTAAGTTCAAACCATTTTCTATCCCCCCACAATTACCCCCAAATGTAATTCCTATTGGAGAGGTTAATGTACAGTTAAAACCTAATTTATTAGTAAAAGTAAATGTAAACATAATACAATATACGGGTGATACAGCAGGAAATAATAGTCATTTATACTTAAAAAAATCATATTTATTTTATTATGAAAAAAATAAATAGAATATTCGTATTAATAATCATTAGTTACGTATTTATTGTCTCTTGCAGTTACAATAAAAGACAAAAAGCAATGGTATTAATAAAATCGTCTCAAGACACATTAGAAACTTTTGGTTACGTTCCATTAACAAGAGAAGATACCATAAAATATATGAAGGCTATAAAGCTAGTGAAAGAAGCTATTAAACTTGACCCAAAATTTATTGGGGGCTACAAAACATTGACTAGTATGTATCGAAATATTGATAGTATAAAAAAAACTCTAGAATACACCAATAATATTTTGGTTTTAAATCCAAGAGATACCTTAACTATTTTATACAAGGGTTTATTGATGGATTATTTTAATAAACACGATAGCGCTGTATATTATTATAAAAAAACATTAAATTTATATTTAAATAAAAAATCACTAACATCATTAGACAGATTAAATAAATCTTTTACATACTATCTTATGTATGATAATAATAATGCAATGAAAGAGTTAAATATTATAGAAGAAAAATTTCCACAAGAAATAAATATTAAGTTGTTAAATGAAATGAAAAAAAATTTTAAAAATAATAATAGAGAAAAAATTTTAAATGAATTATTCCATTGAATAATTTTTAAGTCCCCGCTCCAGCCTATCCACATGTGAAATATTCCTAAACAAAACCCTATATTTGAAACGTGAATAGCAATTATAAATTTCATAACTCGGAAGGTTTATACTTTGTAAGTTTTGTGGTAGCGGGGTAAAAATAGTTTAAATATAAATTCCATCCTAAATATTTTTTAAAATAAAATTAATGTTTTGATTTATAGTGCGTTGAGTTTATTTTTAAGCATTATGGGGTTAGATTCACAGGCGAATGAATTTAGCCTTTTCGGCATACGAGGATTTTTCGTAAAATTTGAAGTGAATGAAACGTAAACTGTCTGCTGTTTGAGATTATACCAAATTAACACCAAAATACGCTATATAAATCATTTCTATTTTCCTTTCTTATTGTTAAAAACTATTTCCGTAGCTATTGCTATGCAAAGAATTTTAACGAAGCTATCTGCAAAAAGAACAAGACTTGGTGCTACAGAATATACTTGACAAGACACTATATTTTTTGTTACCATTGAGCAAAGTCGAAATGTTCATCAATGGAAAAAAGTAAAAAATAAATATATTTAGAACAGGTTTGTTTAAAAATATTTTTTTTCTATAAACTTGCAAATCAAAAAGTTGCATTTGGTAGTTAAATATGTTCTTCTGAAAGTGCCCTGGAATTGGATGATAAAATGTAGCGGTTGTGGGTTATCGTTCCCCGAAAAATAGAAATCAATTTTTACCAAAGGTTCGTATTCCTATGGATGAGTTGTTTTTTTAATAAGTTTATTTATTTTACGAATATCGATGATTTTAAAATTTTGAAAATTTAATTTGCCTTTATCAAAATTAAAACCATCTTGGACTACCAAGATGCCCTTTGGATATTTTTTATTTAAATAACCTGTATAAATTTCCAAACCATCGGTATCTTCCACACCATCTACTATATTGGATTTTATCTTAAATGAAGTAATATATTTATTTTCTTTTAAATCAAATATAGCATAAGTAAAATTCCCTTGACTTGAAGCAACCAAATAATGTGGTGGTAATAATGCGATTCCTTCAATATCAAACCGAATTTTAGTATTATCTTTTGTGCTGCCATTTAATATTTCGGATTTATTGTTTGGATTTTTTAAATCAAAAATGTGAATACCAAAATCTTCCTCCGCAACATATAATTTTTCGTTTTTATCGTCAGCGACCATTCCTTCAACTTGCGAGTTCAATTTGAATTTTTTAATGGTTTTCGCTAGAAATTTGTTGTTTTTGATATCGATTTTTATCTGGAAAACATTTCCTTTTTTGTCATTGACAAAAGCAAAAAATTGTCCTTTTGGATTTTTATACAAACAGAATCCGTAAGGCTTAAAATTTTCTCCCAAACCAATTGTAAAGTCAGGCTTATTTTTAACTTTTCCATTTGAATCGATAATGAATAAATCTATACTTTTATCGGATTTGTTGCTTCCTCCTAAAATATCGTATTCTTTATTATCCAAAACAATATTTTGTCTGATATCTATATTGTTAATTTTTGCGTATGAGATAAATTGTTTTTGTTTTCCGGTCAGATCATAACTATGAATTCCACGTTTTTTGTTAGAGCCGAAAACTATGCTTTTTTCAGGAAATTTCGAGTTATACCAAATTGCGGGATCGTCTGCACAGTCGTCCGTAATATTATCCGATATAACCGGTTGAGTTTCTGCGTCGGCTCTGAGGCTATGCTTGATGTTATTCTGTTCTACAAGTGCTTGTTCAAAAGATTTTTTGTCATAAACCGCTTCTTTTTTAGATATTTTGGAGACGCTACACGACAATAGAGGAATAAAAATAATGATGAAATACAAAAATTTTTTAATCATTTTTTAAAATTTTAATTTAACTCCGAATTTTGTATGCACTCCATAATATTCAGCTTGTGCAACTCTTTCTTCAACTCCTTGATAGTAACGTAAAGGTTGATTGAGTATATTATTTACACTGGCATATATTTTCCAATGTTTATTAATTTTGTAATTGGCATTAAAATCCAAATATTGCACTTTATCATACCATCTGTCATAAAATGCTTCGTCGGCATATTTTTCTATAAATTTTCCTGCAAAATTATAAGAGATACGCATATCCAGTTTTTTTGTGTCGTAAGCGAAACTTGTATTGAAAATATGTTTGGGAGTCCCTGATAAAGGCAAAATTTCATCGGTTCTGTTTTCCAATTTAATATTTTTTAGTTCGGAATATGTATAGGTATAATTTCCAATAAAGCTAAATTTATTTAGAAAACCCGGGAGGAAATCCAATCTCCTTTGGAAGGTAATTTCCGCACCAAAGATGTATGCATTTCCGGTATTAACGGGTTGGTAGAATTTATAGTAAGTATGTCCATTGTAGGTATAAGAATTTAAAATTTTATCTGCAATGACATTTTTTAAATCTTTATAGAATATACCTCCTGAAATTATACCTACGTTTTTGTAGAAATGTTCGGCTAACAAATCAAAATTAGTAGATGTTGTTGCTTTTAGTTCAGGATTTCCGATTTTAATTATGTTGTCATTTACATCAATTTCTTGATAAGGCACTAAATCATAATAATTGGGGCGAGCCAATGTATTGGTATAAGCAAAACGAATGTTTGTATTGGTGTTTGCTTTATATGTAATATGTAAACCCGGAAGAATATTATAATAACTGTTTTTTACATTATCAGTATCGTTTAAGTTAGTCCCGTCATAAATCTTACCTTGGTATTCCAAGTGAGTTCCTTCATATCTAATTCCTCCTATAATTGTCCATTTTTTTGATAAATTTTGTGTGTACATAACGTAGAAAGCATTAACATTTTCATTGGCATTGTAGTTTCCCGCCAATTCGGCTAAATCAATTTCTTTGGTAAAAATATTTGAATTATTAAGATCTAAACTTCCTAAATATATAGGTGAGATAAAACTTCCCAGTTGATAATTTCCGGCATTAAAATCGGAGTTGGTTTCATTGGTTAAGTGTTGTAAAGCATCGGATTCGAAAGAGGAAGTGTTTATCGGATCATAATTATAATAGTCATTGGTGCGTTTTTTATCTTTTATTTTGGTTTTCCCTCCTAATTTTAACTTGCTGTTATTTTCGCCCGTAAGTATAGGGAATTCCATATTTAGACGAAAAATCAAGTCGTTTTCTTCGGTATATTTATGTTCTTCCGACAAAGTTTTTAGTGAAAAATCAGATGATAAGTCTTGCAAATTTGGATCAACAGGAGTAATTTTAGGATGATTTTTGTCTTGTAAATCCATATTTATAATAGCATCCTTTTTTCTAAAAGAAATATATCTTTCATTGGGTCGGTCTTCGCTTGCTTTTCCGGCAATCACTCCCCAGTCCATCTTTATTTTATTGAATTGATGATTTCCGCCAACAGAAAATCTAAATACCCTTTGATCTTCCAAACGTCTGTTTTTGTGTGTTCCTCCTTTGGTTTGCCTGCGAATTTCGGCTTTAAAATCATTGCCGGATTCTTTTATCTTTTTATAGCGTAAACGAAATCTGTTTTCCCAATCATTTCGCCAATTGTATTGGGTGGATATATAAAAATCATTTTTATTATCGAGCTTATAATCCAATAAAATACCGTAACTCTGTCTTAAACGTTCCAAATAATATTGCCTGTTTTGAAAGTCGTAGGTATAAGCGGTTTTATCTTTATTGTTTTCATCAAAATATCTCCAATCGGCTTCAATATTATCTGAACGTACTTGCTTATCCAATACAGAAGCATTTAATACGACACCTATTTTGTTATTATAAAAACGATTGGAATAACTAATTTTACCCTTGCCAATGGGTTTGTTTGCTAAAAAACCGTATCCCGAACCAATAGTTGCTTTGATTTTTTGTTTCGCACTTGCTTTTTTTGTAACCAAATTTATACTTCCGCCAATGGCATCGGCATCCATATCGGGAGTTACGGCTTTGTTTAATTCAATGGATTCTACCATATCGGCAGGAATTAAGTCCAGTTGCACAGAACGGACTTCTGCTTCCGCCGAAGGCACTCTTTCGCCATTTACCGTAACCGAATTTAGTTCAGGTGCCGTGCCTCTGATGTTTGCAAATCTTGCTTCGCCTTGATCGTATTGAACATTTATGCCGGAAATTCTTTTAAGGGCATCACCAATATTGGCATCGGGAAACCTTTCGATTTGTTCTTTGGACACGATATTGACAATATTTTTTCTGTTTTTTTGAATATTTAAAGCTTTTGCTTGTCCTTCAATACGTGTATTGATTATGACTTCATTTAACTTAACACCTTCATCTAAAATTATGTTTTTCTCTAAATTTTGTCCATTGGAAAGCTTAATGGGAATATGTTTTTCTTTATAACCAACAACAGATATTACCAATTCATATTGGCCATCAGGAATATTTGAAATTTCATAATTTCCATCAAAATCCGTAATGGCAAAGAAATTTGTGTTTTTTAGAGAAATGCTTACATCGGGTAACGCTTCGTTTCCATCGGTTATTTTACCGTGTAAATTGTTTTGGGATAGTAAATTGGAATAAATGACAATACTGATAAGTAATAATATTTTTTTCATTCTATCTTTTTTAGATTTTAATCATCAAATAGATTAAATAAATCTTATATTAAAGTTTATTTAATATTAACAAATCGTGAATTTTTTTTAATGCTTGTAAAATTAAGTAAAGATTTATATTTTTAATTTTCAACAACAAAAATTTCAGATATAAGCAAAATTTTTTTACTCTCACACAAATTACTTCCTGTGATAAATCCCTAAAGAAAACAAAAGGCTATAAAAAATATTACATTTGAACCATAAGCCAAAATTATAAGTTTCATAACCCGAAAGTTTATATTTTGTAAGTTTTGCGGTTGGTTATTCAAAAAAACATATGCTTGTTAATATAGTTGTTTTAAAGAAATGAAACAAAGCATAAGTTTGATGCAATCTTTCAGGAGTAGAATCATAATAAAACAAATAAAATTAAAAAGAATTTTTCCACAATCACAAATATTTGATTATCATCAGTCTATGTGAGTTTTAAACCAGTAAAAATATAAATTTTATTCTATTGTTAATAACTTATTTTACAACTTATTTTAATAATCTATAATTTTACACATGAGTTTTCCACTCCGGCAAAATTCCCTAAATATCTTTCTATTAACCTAAAACTAAATGAATTATGTATCTCATTTTTGATACCGAAACTACCGGATTACCCAAAAACTATAATGCTCCGATATCCGACACGGATAATTGGCCCCGTATGGTGCAAATTTCGTGGCAATTGCACGACGATATGGGAAAGTTGGTAGAACAACAGGATTATATCATCAAGCCCGAAGGATATAATATTCCTTTTGAATCGCAAAATATTCATGGGATTTCCACAGAACTTGCTCTGCAAGAAGGTCATGATTTGCAAGAAGTTTTGGAAAAATTTAATCAAGTGATTGACCAAGCGGAATTTCTTGTCGGGCATAATTTGGGTTTCGATTTGAAAATAATGGGAGCCGAATTTTATAGAAAAAATTTGGAAACAAATATGTTTCATAAACCGGTTTTGGATACCATGACCGAAAAAACTGCTGAACTTTGTCAATTGCCCGGCGGAAGAAGCGGACGTTTCAAAATGCCCAAACTGGGAGAATTGTATAAGCATCTGTTTGGGGAAGAATTTGCCGAAGCCCACAATGCAACTGCCGATGTTGAAGCTACTGCCCGTATCTTTTTTGAATTGATACGTATAGGACATTTTACCCCGGAAGAACTTAAAAAAGCTCCGGATTATACAGAAAAATTCAGAAGAGAAAATCCGGATATTATTCAACCTGTTGGACTCAAACATAAAAATTTAAAACAATGGAGCGAAAGCTTAAATACCGAAAGATCAAGAGCTCAAACTTCCTTCACAGATATATCGGAATTAAAAGATGTTTCATTTACCCATTTGCATAATCATACGCAATATTCCGTGTTGCAATCAACAACCAAAATAGAAGAACTTATCAAAAAAACCGCTCATTATAATATGCCTGCGGTAGCCATTACGGATATTAACAATTTAATGGGTGCTTTTCATTTTGTACAACAGGTAATAGGTTTTAATAAAAAACAAACCGACAAAACCAAACATATAAAGCCCATCGTCGGGATTGAATTGAATATCGTTGAAAATCATTTAGACAAATCTCGCAAAAACAACGGATATCCTACCGTATTTTTAGCCAAAAACAAAAAAGGTTATCGCAATTTAATGAAACTTTCTTCCATTGCACATACCGAAGGGTTTTATTACGTGCCGAGGGTTGATAAAAAAACTTTGATAAAATACAAAGACGATATCATTGTATTAAGCGGAAGTTTAAGCGGAGAAATTGCCAATAAGATATTAACCATGGGTGATAAACAAGCCGAAGAAGCCTTGCTTTGGTGGAAAGAAATTTTTGGTGATGATTATTATTTGGAAATAATGCGGCACGGACTCGACGAAGAAGAGCATGTCAATGAAGTTTTATTGGAATTTTCAAAAAAACACAATGTAAAAGTAGTAGCAACCAACAATACTTATTATCTGGAAAAAGAAGATGCCGACGCACAAGATATTTTATTATGTATTCGGGATAATGAAAAAAAATCCACTCCCATAGGGCGCGGACGGGGATATCGTTACGGCTTGCCTAATAATGAATTTTATTTCAAGTCGCCCGAAGAAATGAAAAAGCTATTCAAAGATATTCCGCAGGCAATTATCAATACCAATGAAATTGTTGATAAAATAGAAACATATTCATTAAAAAATGAAATTCTACTTCCTAAATATGATATTCCGGAGGATTTTGAAGAACCTGAAGAATACCAAGCTTTTTTTGAACATTTGGAAGAACAAATTTCCATTATAAAAAAGAAACCCAAGAAAAAATTAGACCCGGAAAGTCGTAGAGAAAATGCTTATTTACGTTATCTGACTTATGAAGGAGCAAAAAAAAGGTATGGAACAATTACTCCCGAGATTAGTGAACGCCTGGATTTTGAATTGACAACTATCGGAGTAACCGGTTATCCGGGATATTTTCTTATTGTGCAAGATATTATTCGTCAAGCAAAAAAAATGGGAGTAGTAGTTGGTCCCGGAAGAGGATCCGCAGCCGGTTCGGCAGTGGCTTATTGTTTAGAGATTACCAATGTGGACCCCATCAAGTATCAATTGCTTTTTGAACGTTTTCTAAATCCCGACCGTATATCCATGCCCGATATCGATATGGATTTTGATGACGAAGGAAGAGAAAAAGTAATTGAATATGTGATCAATAAATATGGGAGAAATCGCGTGGCTCAAATCATAACTTACGGAACCATGGCAGCTAAATCGTCTATTAGGGATGCTGCGCGCACCATGGAATTTGACCTGCAAGAAACTAATAAATTGGCAAAAAAAGCCCATGTCTCTTTGCAATACATTTTGAGTGAAGATGAAGAAAAAATTAAAAGTAAAGTCAAACGCCCCGAATTGGTGCAAGAAGCCCTCGAATTGGCAAAATTAGCCAAAGAAAACACCCCGGCAGCTCACACCATACAAACCGCCGGAAAATTAGAAGGTTCTTTGCGTAATTTGGGATTACACGCTTGCGGTTTTATTATCGCACCAACGGATTTAGACAATGTAATTCCCATTACCACAGCCAAAGGTTCCGATATGTATGTTACCCAGTTTGATAATTCCGTGGTGGAATCTGCCGGTCTGCTTAAAATGGATTTTTTGGGTATCAAAACTCTTACTATTATTCGTGATGCTATCCGTATGATAAAAAATCGTAGAGGAATTGATATAGATATAGAAAATTTACCCTTGGATGACAAAAACACCTATAAATTATTTCAACAGGGAAGAACCGTTACGGTATTTCAATTTGAATCCGATGGTATGCGTAAACATTTAATGGCTTTACGCCCTACGGAATTTGAAGATTTAATAGCGATGGTGGCATTATACCGTCCCGGTCCTATGGAAAAAATCCCCAGTTACATCAGAAGGAAACACGGACAAGAAAAAGTGGAATATGACTTGCCGGATATGGAAGAAATTCTCAAAACCACTTACGGGATAACCATTTATCAAGAACAGGTAATGTTATTGTCTCAAAAACTTGCCGATTTTACCCGTGGACAAGCCGATACGCTACGAAAAGCTATGGGAAAAAAGAAATTGGCGGATTTGGAAAAGCTTTATCCGATTTTTATCGAAAACGGAACCAAAAACGGACATCCCCAAGAAATTTTGGATAAAATTTGGAAAGATTGGCAAGCATTTGCTTCTTATGCTTTTAACCGTTCGCATGCCGTCAGTTATGCATTGGTTTCCTATCAGACGGCATATCTGAAAGCCAATTACCCTTCGGAATATATGGCTGCCGTTTTGTCGCACAATTTGAAAGATGCAAGCAAATTATCTTTCTTAATGATGGAAGCCCGTAAAATGGGAATAGAAGTTTTGCCACCGGATATCAATGAGTCGGATTATTTATATACGGTCAATAAAGAAGGAAATATTCGCTATGGTTTGGGCGGCGCTTCCGGTGTGGGCGAAATTGCCGTTAAAGCCATTATCAGAGAAAGGGAAACCAACGGTCCGTATAAAAGTTTTTTTGATTTTATCAAACGTGTCGATTTAAGAGCAGTAAACAAAAGAACCATCGAAACTTTGGTAAAAGCAGGAGCATTTGACTGTTTTAAGAATATCCATCGGGCACAGTATTTTCAAACCGATAATAAAGGTATAACGATTATCGAAAAAGCCATAAAGTTCGGTAATGATTTCAAAAAAAACGAGATATCCATGCAAGCTTCTCTTTTTGCCGGAATGGAAGAAGTCTCACTCCCCGAGCCTGAAATCCCGCCTTGCGAACCTTGGACGGATCTGGATACTTTGGAAAAAGAAAAAGAAGTAGCAGGATTATATCTGTCAGGACATCCTTTAGATAGTCTAAAAACACATTATAAATACTATGTACAAAAAGATTTACATTTCATACGAAAAATGATAGCCACATTAAGCGGTGAGAATGAAGAAGATAAAAATCCGGAAGAAGAGATAGGAGAAAACGAAGAAAAAAAAGCAGCCGAATTGGAAGAAAGAAAACGTTTTGAAATGCTGCTAAACAGGGATATTTATATTGGAGGAATGGTAAGTAATGTGGAACATAGAGAGTTTAATAAAGGAAGTAAAAAAGGAAGAATTGTTTTGGAAGATTATACGGATACCATTGAGTTGGATTTATGGAATGAAGATTATTTGAAATTTCAACATTATTTGGTTCCGAAAACTTTTTTATTGATAAAAATCAGTGTGTATCGACCTTACTATCATCCGCAGCAAGTAAGGATAAAAGTCAAAGATATCAAATTGCTCAATCGTGCTTTTGAAGATTTTCCAAAGGATTTATACATTTATTTGGATATTCAAAAAGTAAGCAAACAATTGGCGGATGAAGTTTATAAAGCCATTGAAAACTATCAAGGAAAACAAAAATTAGTAGTAAATTTACGATTTGCTCAACAACCGGAGCTCAATGTAAGTTTAAAAAAGAAAGATAAAGGAGTAAAACTAACCCCGGAATTGATCGAAACATTGGAAAAGATAAAAATAAATTTTAAGTTGAGATAATGCGACCCAAGACCAAAGATTTAACGGAAGGCTCAATATTAAAAGCACTGATACGCTTATCGATACCTTTAATATTAACCAATATCTTACAAACGGCTTATAATCTAACCGATACTTTTTGGGTGGGAAGATTAGGTGCAAAAGCGGTTGCAGCGGTTTCATTGAGTTTTCCTATTATTTTCATTATGGTTTCTTTGGGAATGGGGTTGGCAATTTCGGGTTCAATAATGACAGCTCAATATAAAGGGGCGGGAGAACAAAAACGGATAAATCATATAGCTACACAAACTTTGATAAGTGTTTTTGTTTTTTCAATTTTTTTATCACTAATAGGATATTTTTTAAGCCCGATACTTATTGGTTTTATGAAAGTTGAATCAGGTGTTTATAAGGATGCTGTCGGATATTTGCAAATCTCGTTTTTGGGTATGAGTTTTATGTTCTTATTTATGGTATTTCAATCGTTGATGCGTAGTATAGGCGAGGTGAAATTGCCTTTTTATATTGTTTTATCAACGGTTTTGCTCAATTTGCTATTGGATCCTTTGTTTATTTTCGGTTGGAAAGAAATAGTTCCTGCATATGGAGTCAAAGGAGCCGCCTTTGCCAGCATCGGTACACAAATTTTGGCGGCATTATTAGGGCTATATATTTTATGGAAAGGCAATAAAGGCATCAAAATTATATTAAAAAAATATAAACCGGATTTATCGTTATTAAAAAAAATGATTAAACTGGGGATACCGGTTTCAATTGAACAAGTCAGCCGTTCATTAGGTATTTTCGTCATGATTTTATTAGTTACGGGTTTTGGTACTTTGGCTTTAGCCAGTTATGGAATAGGGTCTAGGATTTTGAGTTTTGTGATTATTCCTGCTTTCGGATTGGGCATGGCTACTTCTACCCTCGTAGGACAAAATATCGGTGCGCAGAAATATTCACGGGTAAAGCAAACGATACGATTAAGTCTTTCCATTGCATTTTTAACGATGTTCGTTTTAGGTATATTATTTTTTGTTTTTGCAGCAGATATTGCGGCTTTTTTTATTCCCAAAGATTTGGCAACCATAAAAGAAAGTGCCGTATTTATTAAACATATAGCAGTCTCTTTTGGGTTTATGGGCATTTTAATTGTTTTAGTAGGAGCTTTTAGAGGTGCCGGGTTGACTAAAATCTCTATGCTTTTGACACTATTTTCTGTATGGATATTACGCTTTCCATTGGCTTATGTTTTGTCTAAATATACTTCGTTGGGATTGGAAGGAATTTGGATATCATATCCGGTAACTAATTTTGTAACGGCTATTTTGGGCTTAATAATTCTTTGGAAATATCATTGGCTTACTCGATCAAAAAAGATTTAATTATTTTTTGTTTTCTTTTTTAAACAAGATTCATTTTTTATTATAAAATTTTTATAATACTAATTAAACATTGCTTTTAATAATTATTTTTTTAATAAAACTTACATTTATTATAAAAAATTTGGTTTAAAAGTTTTATTTTTTTATATTTAACACATTTAAAAATATTTAATATTATGAAAAAAACAATTACCTTATTGATGAGTTTTGTTTTGGTTGCTTTAACCGCTCAAAACAACAGACTGCTTACAAAAGAAGCGGAGAGAGCTTATTTAAACCGTGTTAAACCGGTAGAGCACCATTTTGATCATTTAAGAAGTCCGAATGCCACTACTTATTTATCGGAAAATTTTGACTCTGGAATTCCTTCATCATGGACCGTAGTGGATAATTCGGGAAACGGTCCTTGGATGGGAGTTACAGACTATAACGGAAATACACTAGACGGTACCCCGTTTGTAATGACGGATAGTGATGCCGCAGGTCAAGGAAATACAATTGATACGGAACTTCACTCACCGGTTGTGGATATAAGTGCTGCAAACGTTGTATTTTTATCTTTTGATCACTATTTTGAAACTAATACTGGAGCTGATGTTGCGGATGTAGATGTATTTGACGGAACCCAGTGGGTAAATGTTTATACAACTAGCTCAGGTATAGGAGCTTGGGGTTCGCCTGACCATCAATTAATTGATGTAACTGCTTATAAAAATGTTAATTTTCAAGTGAGATTCCATCATTATAATGCAGATTGGGAATGGTATTGGGCAGTTGATAATGTGATGCTCTATACTCCGGATGACAATGATCTCGCAATAGTTGATGTTTTTCCCGGAACTTTTCAAGCCAATCAAGATTTTGCTTTAAAAGCAACTGTTTTTAATCCGGGATTAAATGTTCAGAATGATTTTGATGTAACTTTTTCAATATCTGACGCTACCAATACGGAAGTTTTTAATGAAACTATAAATGTTACCGGAGCAACCCTAGGTTCAGTAGGAGCGTATGAAGTAATAAGTACCGCTACTGCCAATTTGCCGGTGGGAACTTATACTTTGACCGCATCTGTTGCTTTAAGCGGGGATGCCGACAATACCAATGATTCTTATACTGCTCCTTTAAATATTGTAGATTATGCATCATCTTATGCTATGGATAAAGTCTATTCTTTTATTGCGTTTGATGCAGACTTATCGGGTAATGAAAATAATTTATCAACTTTTGATTTACCCTCTGCCGCTACAACCGATGTAGGACCTTTATCAACAAACGATTTCTTAATAGCCGGTGATTTTATTGATGACTTTTTGGTAGGTGTTGAATACGCAACTAATAATTTGTATTTTATAGACGGAACCGGTAGCGCATATAAATATGGTAAAATTTCCGGAATTTCAGATGTTATAACAGGCATTGTAGGAACATCATCCGGTGTTTATGTTACAACAGCAACGGAATTATATATTATTACGAGTCCTTTATTAGAAGTGCAACCGGTAGGACCTATGAATAACGCAGGTATAATTATTGGACTGGCTAAAGATGATAATGAAAATCTTTTTGGTATAGATTTATCCGATGATAACTTATATTCAATTGATAAAACGACAGGTAATTCTTCAATTATAGGAGCTTTAGGTGTAGATTTGAATTATGCACAAGATATTGGAGGAGATCCTTCAACCGGTAATTTATATGGAACATTGTATTTTGGAGACGGAAATGGAAACAACAGTTCCGGACTTTATAGTATTGATAAAACTACCGGAACAGCAAGTTTACTAGGAAATGTTCAAGCTGATGAATACTCAATTTGTGCTATTTATGGAACTACTCTTTCCATATCCGACAATGTTATTGAAGGTTTAAAAGTTTATCCTAACCCTACCAATAATGTTTTGTTACTTAAAGCGGAAGAAAATATTTTAAATGTTAGCGTAGTTAATATTGCCGGACAAACCCTTATGTCGCAAGATACTAATGGTATGAGTACCCAAATTGATTTAGGTAATTTGCCAGCAGGTAATTATATCTTAAAAATAACAACAGATAAGACAGTAGGAACCAAGCAAATTATCAAAAAATAAATTTTAATAAATCATTATTTTAAACAAAGTCGGGTAAATTATCCGGCTTTGTTTTTTTATAGTAAAAGTGGAATGCTTATAAGATTTGTTCTTCTTCTTTCTAAAAGTTTAAAAAATATATTAAAATTTTGTTTTTATAATTAATTAAAAATCAGTAACTTTATCATTTACAAACATTTACAAACGAAATTATTCGGAAGTAAGCACTTATTAACCGAATAATTTTTCCAAGACGTCGTATGTTTGCAGTGTAATTCAAAAATGAATCGCAGCACGTAAAATTTAATTTATTTATTAACACTTAAAATTTATTATTATGAGTACATTACAAAACAAAGTTCAGTTAATCGGACACGTAGGTCAAACACCTGAAATCAAAAATTTGGAAAATGGAAACAAAATGGCACGTTTTTCGTTAGCAACCAACGAGGCATATACCAATGCAAAAGGCGAAAGAGTTGAACAAACCTATTGGCACAATATAGTTGCTTGGGGTAAGACAGCCGAACTTATAGAAAATTATGTTGATAAAGGAAAACAAATAGCCATTGAAGGAAAATTGGTCAACCGTTCTTATGAAACGGAAAAAGGCGAAAGACGTTTTATAACGGAAATTTCTATAAATGAAATAATGTTTTTTTCCAAAAATTAGTTATTAATTAATTTATAAGTTAACAAAAATAGCCGCTCAAGTGAGCGGCTACTTTTGTTTAGATTCCTAAAAAATTTATTTGTTTTCAGCCTTTTTTGCTTCTGACATTTCTTTCGCTAAAAGCAAGGCGTTGTATAAATTCACTATTCCACCGGATTTACTTAAAGAAGAGAAAGGAACCAATTGGGGCTTTCCTTTATAATCATCTTCTTGGGGTTTAATAACTAAATGCTGTGGTTGTAAAGAAGAATTCATAATAATTTTTTTAACTTCCGCAGCGGATAAATCAGGAAAACGAGAACGAATTACAGCTGCTACTCCCGCCACATCCGGGGAAGCCATTGATGTTCCTTGTAAAAATTTATATTCGCCAAAAGGAACCGTAGCATAAATTTTTTGTCCCGGAGAAAAAATATCAACAGTTGTTTTACCATAATTACTAAAAGAAGCTACCATATCAGCACCATAATCGGGACCAATGGCTCCAACATTTAAGAAATTGTCGGCAATTTCTTTTCCTGCAACATCACCATCATTTGGATAACTTATTTCATCACCATATTTATCCATGTCCTTTCCATCGTTTCCGGCGGCATTAACAATCAACACATCATGGTCGGCAGCATATTTGATAGCGTCCCAAACCCAATCTTTATGAGGAGAATAATATTTTCCAAAACTTGTATTGATAACTTTTGCGCCGTTATCAACGGCATATCGAAAAGCAAGGGCTATATCTTTATCATACTCGTCGCCATCGGGAACTGCTCTAACCGACATAATTTTTACATGATCCGCTACTCCGTCTCCACCTATTCCATTGTTTCTAACTTGTGCAATAATACCGGCAACATGTGTTCCGTGAAGCTCATCTTTATTAGGTGGAATTACATTGGGATTTCCGTAATTTCTATCGTTAAAATCATCAGGGTTGTCTCCTTGTATTCTTCCATTGAAATCTACATTTAAATTGTATTTTAATTGTCCGTCAACGTAATTTTGGAATCTTTTTATATAATCTTCAATACCGTTTAAGTAAGCTTCTTTGGCTTTAATGACTTCCGGTTCGGTTGTTTTAAAATTTTTAACACTTTCTTTGGTAAGTTTATCCGTCTTCATTGCTTTTTTCAAAGTTTCTTGTGTTTGATTCCACATCATTTTGTAGAAAGCCAAACGTTGTTCAAGTTTTTTTGCGTCTGCCAATTGTTTAGCCAAGTCTTTTTCAGCTCTTTGATAGAGTTTAAACATTTCTCTATCCTCGGCGGGGATATCGGCAATACTTTTATCTTTCCATTGTTTTCTATACTTGGCAACTATTCTGGTTAATTCCAATTGTTCAGGTCCTGCCATTTTTCCATCTTTGCTCCCTAAGAAATTCCAACCGTGAATATCATCAACATAACCGTTGTGATCATCATCAATTCCGTTTCCGGGAATTTCGTCTTCATTGGTCCAAATAACACCTTTCAAATCGGGATGATTAATATCAATTCCTGCATCAACTACGGCAACGATTACTTCGGTAGCCGGTAAATCTTTAAGGATAGTTTGGTAAGCTTTGTCAGTGCTCATTCCCGGCATATAGCTGTCAAACGGATTGGTATGTTGCCAGTTTTTTAAGCCTTCCCCTTCAAAAACAGTTGTGAATTTTTGGGGTAAAGGTTCGTAAATTTCAGTTGAATCGGTAGAAGTATTTTGTTCTGCTGTTGAATTTACAACTTTTTTTCCGGTAGCACAGCCCATTAAACTCAGTCCGGATAATGCTATTACTGCAAAAAATTTAGAGTGTTTCATACGAATATAAATTTACATTAATTAAAAATTTCTTCAAAGGTATAAATTTTGTCCAAACGAGGACCTTTTTCAGTTTTTTTTAACGTACAAATTTCGTGATACGGATCGTGCTCCAATACTAACAACCAATTTTCTTCGGCTGCTTTATTGAAAATTTCCTGTCTTTCTTCCATTGTTATCAAAGGGCGTGTGTCATATCCCATTACATAAGGCAAAGGAATATGTCCGGTTGTCGGTAATAAATCAGCCATAAAAACCAAAGTTTTTCCTTTATATTCGATTTTTGGCAACATTTGTTTTTCCGTATGCCCATCAACAAAAATGATATCAAATTTTAAATCGCCGGAATGAATTTCTCTTCCATTTTCGGGAGTATCAATAAAATTTAATTGACCGCTTTCTTCAATAGGCAAAATATTTTCTTTCAGAAAACTTGCTTTTTCGCGGGGATTCGGATGCACAGCCCATTCCCAATGTTTTTTGTTAGACCAAAATTTAGCATTTTTGAAAGCGGGTTCATAAAAACCTTTATCATTACGAACAATGGAACCTCCACAATGATCAAAATGCAAATGTGTCATAAATACATCGGTGATATCATTTCTGTGAAAACCATATTTTTTAAGGGTTTCATCAAAAGAATTAAGCTTGGTAGGTTTATAATAACTAAAAAATTTGTCCGATTGTTTATTGCCCATTCCGGTATCAATCAAAATCAATTGATTGCCGTCCTCTATCAATAGACTTCGAGTAGTCATATCGATGAGATTATCTTCGTCGGCGGGATTGGTTCGTTGCCAAATTACTTTGGGAACTACTCCGAACATTGCACCACCGTCCAGTTTAAAATTTTGATGAATAATAGGATATATTTTCATAGTTTTATTTCGTATTTAGTTGAATCTTAATGATATAAATCAATGATTGTCAGTTGTTTTTAGCGCCTTGTTCAATCCATAATCTTATTAATTCCACTTCATTGGCATTTAAGCTTCCTCCCAAGGGCATATTGCTTCCGTAGGTGCCGGAGCCATCAATTTTTTTATACAAAACGGAATTTTCGGGTTCGTTGGGAATTACCCGAATTGCCGTATATCCCGAAGCATTTATATTGACCAATTGATTATACGAATTGCCTGCGGTTAAATCCAAATTCCCGGATGAAGGGTGACAACTGATGCAGTTGTTGTCAAAAATAGGTTGAATATCGTTTGAAAAACTTACTTCATTGATTTCAACTTCCGGCAATACGGGTCCTTCGTCTTTTGTGCAAGAATTTGTAAGGAACACAACAAATATTAAGCTATAAAATATTTTTTTCATTTGATTTGATTTTTAGAAATAACGAATTAAATTAAAACCCAACATAAAACCGTCTTTGTGTTTTAAGCTCTCGGTGGTCAGAATATTTTGTGGTAAAATTCTGTCTGTATTGGTTATGGTAATTTGGAAAATATGATTTCCGCTGCTGGCAACTTCATAAGCCAACGACATAGGCATCGTATGTTTATGAGAATTGGGTGTAAATTCCACATCGATTGCCGAACGCAAACCGGTTTTAAATCGCAGACTAAGGGGTACTGCCCATACATAAGGTTTGTCGCCTACGGGAAATAAATTAATCCAAACAAATTGCGCACCTATTTGTCCGCTAAACCAATTGTTAAATTTACGAGAAACCAGCAGTTGGGTATCATAACGTAAGCGGTGTGCAAATTTGTATTGAAAAATTTCTCCGTTGACAAAAGTAGTTCCGTCGGGGTATTGTGGCGTTTTTTCGGTGGTAAGGGCTATATTTTCATATAATGCGATACTAACCGGAAATTTTTCGGTTTGGGAGGCAATTTTGTATTTGGTTCCCCAGTCATAAAATTTTCCGTAACGAGTTCTCCCGATTTCGGTATAAAGTTTTTCATTTATCGGAATTTGAAAACCAAAACGTATATTGGCTGCCAAATCCAATCCCATAAAATTTGTTATGAACTCTTCATTAAATTTTGTAGCACCAAATCTGTGTTGAATAACCAACCCAAATCCCTTAGGTCTGATAATATGTGTTGTTTGATTATTTATTAATCCCGTAAAAGGAAAACTTTCGATAGTTTCTTTTTCAGTAGTTGCTTGAAGCGTTTCGGTATTTTCGGTAGTATTTTTAAAATTCCGAATATAATGAATAACCGCCCAACGTTCTTTTTCCGATAGCATATTTTTATAGGCAGCCATTACGCCTTTTCCTTCGGAGAGTTTCCAAAAAATTTCGCCGTCGGATTGTTTTTGAAAACTCTCACGGGTAAAATCCGCTGGAGGAGGATTTAGTGTTTTGACCATAACAGGATCTCCTTTTCCATCGATGCCGTGACAACTTTTGCATAAATTATTATAGATTTTTTGTCCTTGCTTATAAACTTCCGGGCTGTATGCTACTGGATTACTTATGTTTTTAGTTTCGGTAGGGGCATTCCAAGTTTGGGAATAAAAAGTCAGTGGAAATAAGAAAGCGAATATTATTAGAAAAGATTTCATAAAACTATTTTTTTTAAGGATTCAAATATAAGAAAAAAGCCTTTAAAATTTATTTTTATAATCCATATGATATTTTCAAAAAAATTATTACTTTTGCCACTCAAAATAATTAGTAACCGAAGGTCGGGAACCTTCACAAAACAAATAAGTTATGCCTGTAAAAATAAGATTACAAAGACATGGTAAAAAAGGAAAACCCTTTTATTGGATCGTTGCAGCCGATTCCAGAGTAAAGAGAGATGGTAAGTTTTTAGAAAAATTAGGAACCTATAATCCTACAAAAGTTCCTGCCGAAATCACTTTGAACGTTGATGCAGCGGTTAAATGGTTGTTTAACGGAGCACAACCCACCAATACAGCTCGTGCTATATTAAGATATAAAGGAGCGATGTTGAAAAAACATTTGTTGGTTGGCGTGCAAAAAGGTGCTTTTTCGGAAGAAGAAGCCGAAAAACGTTTTCAAGCTTGGTTAGCTGAAAAAGAAGCTAAAATAGCCGCACACAAAGAAGAAGTGGAAGGAAAACGTGCAGCGGAAAAAGCTGAAAGATTAGAAAAAGAAAAAGCTATCAATCAAGCTCGAGCAGCCGCACACAAAGCTGCCAATGAAGAAGTGATTGCAGAAGCTGAAAAAGCTGCCGAACCGACAGAAGGCGTTGCCGATGAAATCGAAGAAGCTTTAAGCAAAGAACAAAGTATTGATGAAGTAGCAGCCGAAGCCAAAGGAAATAATGAGGAAAAAACAGAAGAATAAAATTTAATTATTCTTAACAAAATTGTAAATTAGGCGTATTGAAAAATACGCCTTTTTGTTTAAAAATTTGATATTTTTATCTGTGTTAAAAATTTTAAACCTATGAAAAAAAAAGATGATGCTTATTATTTGGGGAAAATTGTCAAAAGATACGGAATTAAAGGAGAATTGTTGGCTAAAATAGATACGGATGAGCCTGAAAGTTATGAGAATATAGATGTTGTTTTCTTAGATATCAACGGTAAACTTGTGCCTTATTTTCTCAACAAATCTACTTTGCACAAAGCCACAACCTTGCGTTTGGATTTTGAAGATATTAATAATTTGGAAGAAGCCGAAAATCTTATAGGAAAGGAAATTTATCTTCCGTTGAAAGATTTGCCTGAACTTACAGGGAATAAGTTTTATTTTCACGAAATTATTAATTTTGATGCTATTGATAAAAAACATGGTAAAATAGGCAAGATAATTGCCGTTAATGATACTTCTCCCCAACATTATTTTATTATAAAAAACGATCAAAACAAAGAAATTCTTATTCCGGTATCCGATGATGTGATTGAAAAAGTGGATAGAGCAAATAAGCAAATTATTTTTAATACGCCTGAGGGATTAATAGATATTTATATCGGTTAGATGCATTGTAAAAATATTTTTCGATTCAAAAAATTTTCTATCTGTCAAGATAAAAGTGCAATGAAAATCGGGACAGACGGTGTTTTATTAGGCGCTTGGACCGAATTTTATCAACCGAAAACTATTTTGGATGTCGGAACCGGTAGCGGCTTAATTGCTTTGATGATGGCTCAAAAATTTTTAGATGCCTCAATAGATGCTGTTGAGATTGAAAAGGAAGCTTCAAAAGAAGCCGAAAGCAATTTTAAGATTTCGCCTTGGAATAAGCGATTAAAAATTTACCCGGTTGCTTTGCAAGAATTTAAGCCGCCGGTAAAATACGATATAATTATTTCCAATCCACCTTTTTTTGATGAGAAAGTGCCAGCCAAAGGAATTGCCCGACAAATGGCACGTCAAGATTATCAATTGAAACCGGAAGATATTTTTAAGTTTTCCGATAGATTTTCTACACCAAACGGAATTATTACTATAATTTATCCATATTCCAAAGTAAATCGTTTGATTTCCATAGCCGAACATTATAGTTTTTATCCCAGAAGAATCACTTATGTCAAAGGAAATCCCCATGCGGCAATTAAACGTGTATTGATTAGTTTTTTCCGAGAAAAAATTACACCTGACGAAAACAATTTGGTTATTGAAAACTCACGTCATCATTATACGAACGAATATATCGAATTGACTAAGGATTTTTATTGGAATATGTAAAAGTTTAACTATTGGAAAAATAATCTTTAATCAACTCCGCTTTATGTTTTCCTACAACTTTTATTAAATCTTCCAGACTGGCTTCTTTTATTTTTTTTACTGATTTAAAATGTTTAAGCAAGTTCAAAATGGTTTTTTCTCCGATTCCTTTAATTTGTTCCAATTCGGTTTGCAAGGTATTGTTTAATCTTTTTTTTCGATGAAAACTTATACCGAATCTATGCGCTTCATCTCTGGCTTTTTGTATGATTTTCAAAGTTTCCGATTTCTTGTCCAGATACAAAGGGACGGAATCGTTGGGATAGTAAATTTCTTCCAAACGTTTGGCAATTCCGATAATGGAAATTTTTCCATAGAGTTTCAATTTTTTTAAACTTTTGACTGCGGATGACAATTGTCCCTTGCCTCCGTCTATTATGATTAATTGCGGAAGGGATTGTTTTGCTTCAAGCAAACGTTTATATCTACGATAAATTATTTCTTCCATCGAAGCAAAATCATTAGGACCTTCAACTGTTTTAATATGAAAATGCCTGTAATCTTTTTTGCTGGGCTTTCCGTTTTTAAAAACCACACATGCTGCAACGGGATTTGTTCCTTGGATATTCGAGTTGTCAAAACATTCGATATGTCGGGGTTCAACAGGCAAACGCAAATCGGCTTGCATCTGTTTCATAATACGATTTACATGTTTGTCAGGATCAGTTAATTGTATTTGTTTGATTTTTTCCAAGCGAAAATAACTTGCATTGCGTTTGGATAGGTCCAAAAGACGTTTTTTATCACCTATTTGCGGAATAGTTTTTTTTATATCATTTAAAATATCAATGGAAAAAGGAATATAAATTTCATTGGTAAATACTTGAAATCTTCTCCGTATTTCTATAATCGCCAATTCCAGTAATTCTTTATCGGTTTCGTTCAATTTCTTCTTAATTTCCAAAGTATGCGAACGAATTATCGAACCGTGCCCTACTTGTAAAAAATTGACATAAGCAGCGGTTTCATCCGAAATGATATTATAGACTTCTACGTTGTTTATCTTAGGATTGACAACCGTTGAACGGGCTTGATAATTTTTTAGTGAATCCAGTTTTTCTTTGATATCTTGTGCCTTTTCAAAAGCCAAATCTTCGGCAAATTTTTTCATTTGCTCTTCAAAATAATGAAGAGATTTTTTGAAGTTTCCCTTTATGATGCTCCTAATATGCTTTATATTTTCATTATAATTTTCTTCGGTTTGTAAACCCACGCAAGGAGCTTTGCAAAGTCCGATATGATAATCCAAACAAACTTCATATTTGCTTTGTTTGATTTTTTCGGGACTTAAATTCAACTTACAACTTCTAATAGGATACAAATGATGTATTAAATCCAACAAAGTTCGTGCGGTTTTAACCGAAGGATAAGGGCCATAATATTCAGAACCGTCTTTAATGACATTTCGAGTAAGAAAAACCCGCGGAAAATGTTCTTTTTTGATACAAATCCACGGATAGGTTTTGTCATCTTTCATAATGACGTTATACTTGGGCTGATATTTTTTAATCAAAGTATTTTCCAACAGCAAAGCATCCGTCTCTGTTTCGACTACGATATGTTTAATATCCACTATTTTACTTACCAAAACCTTTGTTTTACCGGTTTGATTTTTGGTAAAATAAGAACTAACTCTTTTTTTTAGGTTTTTAGCTTTTCCAACATAGATGATATCTCCTTGTTTATCAATAAATTGATAAACGCCAGGACTGTTTGGCAAGGTCTTTGTTTTTTGTTGAATGCTTTTCAAAAAGTATTTTTTAAAGTAATAATGATAGAGACAAATTTACATTTAAATTTTCAAAATTTAAAAAAGTGTTTTGATTTCAATAGGTCTTTTTAGCTCAAAAGATTTTTATTTGGAAGTTAAATGGATAAAATAATTTTTTTAGATAGGAATTTTAAGTAAATTTGTAAAATTAAAGAAATTAACACATACAATTATATGAAAAAAAATTTACTTACTTTTTTTCTTATGGCATCGTTAAGTATCTTCGCACAATTTGAAGAAGATATTCCCAAAATTAAATTATATGATATGGCTGCCGACATGAATGTTTACGGCTATACCTTGGTTAAAGATAAGCTGTTTTTAATCAATAATATAATGAAGGATGATGCTGCACAAGAATTTGATTTTGCTATGGCAAAAATTGAAGAAAATATTGCTAATATTGATATGACTGTTAAAGACCCTAAGGTTAAAGAAAGCTTGAAAAGTCTAAAAGCTTTTTGGTATAAATTCAACCAAAAAGTTACACAAAATATGAATAATGATGATTTTAAAGCGATAAGTTATGATATAAATAACTGGGATCGTTTGACTTCCGATTTGATGGAGAGTATGAAGACGGTTTATGATTTACCACTTGATAAATTAACATTATATAATGATATTCAGTATTTTAGAAAACTCATCCAAAAAATAAGTATGAGTTATTTGGCTAATTATAAACATTTGAGCAAAAGTCTGATGCATGAATATCAGAAAAATATACAAAAAGCAGAGGATTTTATTAAAAATAACAGTGATAAGATTTTAAATGATCAGATAGCTGGAAAATATATTTTGGAAGTTATAGTAGATTGGAATTTTTTGAAATCTAACCTGGAACATCCCACGCAAAAAAATCCTAAAACTATTTTTATGTTAAGTGTGAGTATAGATTATCATTTACGTCAAATAAAAAATCGTTTTGTTCAAAAAATAATAGACACCTTTTAAATATCTTAATTTCTAAAATAAATTTTATATGAAAAAACCCATATTTTTATTATTGATAGTATTTCTATCTTTAAATGCCGGAAATGTTCAAGCCCAGATTGAAGAACATCCTATTAATGAAATAGCAAAAAAAATGGCTGAAAATGAAATGTTCAGCCTTAGATTCCTTAGGAATTTTTTATACATAAAAAATAATGTTTTTAAACAAAAGGCAATTAAAGATATGGATTTATCCATAGCAAAATTTGATGATAACTTGAATCAGTTAACTTTAATTTTGCCACAGGATAAAAAAGTAGAAGAAAACTATCTAAAACTTCAAAACTTTTGGAATATTTATCGTTTAAAAATAACCAATTACGAAGATAAAAATATTGAAGCTATTGTTAATAAGACTGTGCGTTTTAGAAAATTGTTATTTGAGTTTCAACAGGAGTTAATTAAAACCGTACCGGATTACGGAGATTATAAAAAGAATTTAAAAAAGATTAAAAAGCTAGCAGAAAATGAAATGGAAGTTGAGAAGATAGCTATTGTTTATGTTCTGGAAAGAGGAATGGGCTTAAGAAAAATAGCAAAGGATTATTTTGATACTAATTTGGGAAATGTAAGAAATCATTTAAGAAAAATATTAAAGGATAAGAAATTAGCTTCCGAATTGAAGGAAGTTTATATGGATATGAGCGAAACTGTAAAGAATATTGAGGTTTTGCTAAACCGTGAAGCTTATCAGCCTAAATTAATGTTTTCTTATATACAGACTTTTTCAAATAAAAGCTTCAAACTTTTAGATTTTTTGACACAAAAAAAGTAAAAATACCGAAAAATGAAAAAAATTATATTATTAAGTTTTATCATATTAATTAAACTTCCGGTTTTTTCACAATACGGACAAGAAATTGATGTTTCCGATGCAATGAAATCCGCTTTGGATATTCGCACCAGTGGCGTGAGAATTGCAAAAGATTATTTATACCGTGGATTAAAATCTAAATTTGTTGCCAGAGAGAACGATAATAATCTTTCTACCGGAGAAAAAGCTATTTTAACTTTGGAAATTTATGCAAATGAATTTCCGGATATAAAACCTCAATTGAAAAAATTAAAAACCAAATGGAAAAAGATGAGGGTTTTAGCCCTACAAAAGCCGGAAAGAAAAAAAATGGATGGATTGCTTACAAAACTTAAAGATTTTATTGAAGCATCTAATAATGTAATAGAAGAAATAAAAAAAACTAATCATATAAAGGTAATAGATTACCAACAAGCTTCCAATGAAATGGAGCTATTGGCACAACAGTTAACCTTACTTTATGCCATGCAAGTGGCAAATATTAAAGATCCGTCTCTTGATATGGAAATGAATAATTGTAAAATTAATTTTCAGAAAAATCTGGATAAAACCTTTTATTCCGGAGAAAATACCTTAGATATTGCAGAAGCTTTAAAACGTATTCAAGCCGATTGGGAATTGAGCAAGCAAAGCATACAAAGCAAGAAAGAGTCTTTATTGAATACTTTGTATATTATGATGAATAAAATAAGTGATCAGTCTCGTAAAGCGGCTGAACTTTATCAACAAAAAGCAAAAGAAGCATTGAAAAAGGAAAAATAGATTTTACAATTTTAATCTATTGTTTTTCCTTTATTATACTTGTGTATCAGAATAGAATAAATCAATAACAATATCCCGATAGCAATTACCCAACCCTGAAAATAAAACTTTTCGGGGTTGTAAAATTCCGTATTGTAAATGGTTATTTTTTCTTCAGTTAAACTCAAACTTAATCGTGGAAAAGTGGCTGAAAAAACACTGAACAAGCCAAAGATAATTAAATTCGTAGATAACAAAAATCCTTTATTCTCTTCTTGATAAGTGCGTATGGCCATTAATCCGAAAAGAGCGGAAAAATATAAAAACGGAAAAATAAATAAAAAAGGATATTTAAAATAGTTTTTGTAGATTTCCGGATGTATATAATACCACAATGCCATAAAAATAATACTTAATATCAGTAAAATAATAGATAAACGTTGAATCTTGATTTTTAATTTTCTGTTAAAAGCTCCAGTATTTTTAAGAATTACCCATCCCATTCCATGTATTAAGATGGTAATGAATATTATAGCGATTATCAAAACCGTAAACCAATCGAAGATGCCTTGATTAGCTGTAAAAGGTGAGAAACTATCACTGACAAACCCTAATTGTTTTTCGGCATCGGGATAAATACCACGCAAAATATTTGCCAATATTAAGGCAATGAAAACAATCATCATCATATTAAAAAAACCGTAGAAGAAACCAAAAATATCTTTGGTTTTTTTATCTTTAAATGTGATCATAAGATTGAAAGCCAATGTTTTAAGTAATAAGAACAATATAAACAATAAAATATATCCACCGAAAGCATCAAAAATTAAATAGGCAAATTTGGGAAAGACCAAATATAAAATCGTTAAAAAAGCAAACAACCATACTTCGTTGGCATCCCAAACCGAACGGATACTCTTGATAGTTTTTTTCTTTTCCTCTATACTATCTGCAAAAAATAAATATACCACTCCTGTCCCTAAATCATATCCATCCAGCAACAAATATGTTCCTAACAAAACGAATAGTATCACATACCAAACAACTTCCATTTTCTTTTTTTAAACAAATATACGTAAAAACATTTTTTAAATTGTTAATAAAAAAAACGCCACTTATTAAAGTGACGGTTTTTACCTCATTGTATGTAAAAAATTACAAAGTCTTTTCAAAATTTTCACCTACTTTATCCCAGTTGATGACCTCAAAGAAATCTTTGATATAATTACCTCTTTTATTTTGGTGTTTCAAATAGTAGGCATGTTCCCAAACATCCATTCCCAAAACAGCGGTTCCCAAACAATCGGTAAATTTCATCAAAGGATTGTCTTGATTGGGAGTCGAGCAAATTTCCAATTTTCCATGATTACTCATAAGCCAAACCCAACCCGAACCAAAACGTCCGGCACCAGCTTTTGCCCACAAATCTTTAAAGTTTTCAAACGAGCCGAAATCTCTTTTGATGGCTGTTGCTAATTTTCCTTGGGGTTCTTTACTCCCCCCGGGAGTCATAATGTCAAAATATAAAATATGATTCCAGTATCCACCGCCATTATTACGTATAGCGGTTTCATTAATGTGAATACTTTTCAAAATTTCTTCGATACTCTTGCCTTCGTAGCAAGTTCCTTCAATAGCTGCGTTTAAGCCATTGGTATATCCTTGGTGGTGTCCCGTATGATGAACACGCATAGTTGCTTCATCAATATAAGGTTCCAAGGCGTCATATGCATAAGGTAATTCAGGTAATTTAAAACTCATAATTCTTTATTTTTAATGATTCTAAACAAAGATAATAAATAAATGCTTAATTTTAAAAATATTTTATTAAATTTAACTTATAGTTGTATAATATTTTTTTATAATGAGAGATTACAGATTATCCGTTTATAATGCTTCGGCCGGTTCGGGAAAAACCTTTCAAATTGCAAACAATTTTTTGCAAAAATTATTATCGGGAAATTCCAAATATTTTGTTTCGAGATTAATCGGGCTAACATTTACCAATGATGCCGCTAATGAGATGAAAAGACGAATTTTGTCTGAAATTATTCAAGCAGCAAAAGGAGAGTTTTCCGATTTGATTAATCAAGTAGTAACGCTTATCCGTCCTGAAATTGAAAACCAACTGGGAAAAACACTGTCGGATGACGATTACAAAAAAGAAATTATCAAAAGAAGTCAACTAAGATGTAAAGAAATTTTGCACGGATATGATGATTTCAATCTGATGACCATCGATAAACTTTCTTATAAAATCATTCGGACTTTTGCTCGTGAAATGGATATACCTTATGATGTCAATATCATAATGGATCATAGGGAAGTTATTGATAATTTGATAGATGAAATCATTTCCGAAGCTCAAAAAGGTGAAGTGCTGATGAATAGTTTAATTGCTTTGGCAAAAGAAAATGCTGAAAATGAAAAATCTTGGGATATCAAGGACGCACTATTGGAAATTGTAAATATTCTTTTTGATGAGAATCACAGAAATGAAGTAGCCGAAATAAAAAAGAAAAATTTTAATGATTTCTTGGCTTTAAAAAACGTATTGTTGGATAAAAAGCGTCAAATTATATCAAATTTTACGAAGTTTTATCAACGGGGAATGCAAATTATCTCACCTTTTGAAGGTTTAACCAATGATTCGGTTATTAAAAGAATAAAAGCTTGCGCTTCGCCTCAAACTTATAAAGGAGTTCTATTTACGGATACTATGTTAAAAATATTATCGGGAGAAAAAAAAGGTGTTTTTTATGTTAAAGGCAGAGTTGAAAAACTTCCTTTTGAACAACAATCCATTATCAAATCTCGATACAATGACGAACTGATGTTATATTTGACGGATTTGCTCGAATTTTATGAAAAAGAATATCCGAATTTTCTTTTGATCAATGGATTGTTAAATGAAATCAATTCGTTGATAATTATGAATGCCTTGGAGCGGAAAATAGCAGCTTTCAAAGAACAAAATCATAGTATTTTTATCAATGACTTTAATTTTTTGATACAAGAACAACTGCTGAAAGATTTGGGAACCGATACACCTTTTATTTATATGCGATTGGGCGAAAAATTTATTCATTATTTTTTGGACGAATTTCAAGATACTTCCGAATTACAATGGGAAAATATGATTCCATTGATCAAAGAATCGCTTTCAAAAGATTTTACCGTAAATTTTCCGGGAGAAACTTTGGGCGAAACTATGATTGTAGGAGATGCCAAACAATCTATCTATCGATTCAGAAACGGAAAACCCGAAATTTTTATCGATTTGAGCAATCCGGACCTGAAAGACAAGACTGGAAATCCTTTTGCAGATGTTACCGGAAAAAGAATAGAACAAATGCCATATAATTGGCGAAGTTTGGGAAATATTATCAATTTTAATAACGAATTTTTTACATTAAACAAAAAATTTTTATACATACCGGAATATCGCAAAGTTTATGATTATGTAAAACAAGAAATCCCGAAAAACAAATTGTCGGAACGTCAAGACAAAGGTTATGTCCAAATACAATTTGCTAAAAAATTAAGTGGAAGGGCAGAAGAAGGCAATCGTTTACCTGAGTTGGTTTACAATATCATTAAAGATGTAAAAAAACGGGGATATGCATTTGGAGATATATGTTTTTTGTTTGGGGCGCACAAAACTTCCGAACCCGTAGCGGAATATTTGACCGAAAAAAATATACCGGTGGTCTCTCAACGTTCTTTGTTGGTAGAAAGAGCTTCAAAAGTAAGATTCCTTGTGGATATGATGAAATATTTGGCTTTTAAAACCGGTATAAACCTGTATGAAGCTTTGCATTTTATTTTTAAAAGGGACGAAATTAACAAATATGGTGATTTACTTATTAAATTAACACATTTGAATGATATTAAACTTGTATTGGGTGAATTGAAACGCTTGGGATATGAATTGGATTTGGAATGGATTACCGGGATGAGTCCTTATGATTTATCGATATACCTTATAGAAAAATTTCGTTTATCCGGTACCGATGAAAAAGCTTACTTGGAAGCTTTTCTCGATGAAGTTCACGAGTTTACTACACAAAACAAATCAGGTTTGTCTGCTTTTTTAAGGCATTGGGATGATATTAAATCGGATTTAAGTTTGACAGCCGCTGAAAATTCGGGAGCTGTCCGTTTTATGAGTGTTCACGCATCCAAAGGCTTGGAATTTCCGATCGTTATTTTTGTGGGTAACCAAACCTTGTTGGACAGTAGATTAGATAAAAGTCAGATTGTGTGGATAGATGTTGATCCTGAACATTTTGCAGGTTTCAAAACTTTACCCGTTCAAGCCAAAGTTCTGGAAAAGAATAAAAAATATGCTTCCAATTATAAACAATCCATAGAAGAAAAAAAGTTTGATAATTACAATAAACTCTATGTAGCGCATACGCGAGCATCTCGTGAATTGTATATTATAACTCCTATACCTTCCAAAACTGTCAAAGAACATCCTGATTTTGCTCAATTATATGAAGGATTTTTACAAGAAAAAAAATTATTGACCGAAAGACCCGAAGAAGAAATAATTTATAGTATTGGTAAAAAAACATTTCCCGAAAAAAAAGAAAAACAAGAAATAACCCGAATTCAAGTAACCGATCATCTAAACTATTGGGGAGATAAAAACAAACTCAAAATACGCACTGATTCTTATGAATACTGGAATGAATCCAAAAAAGCTGCTATTGCTTATGGATTGGAAATTCATACGATTTTATCCAAAATACATACACAAAATGATTGGAAAACACAAAAGGAGAAATTTTTAGCTACAATTTCAGAACAAGAGAAAGAACAAGTATCCGACTCAATAGAAGCGGTTATTTATCATCCGGAATTAGCGGAATTTTATACCGACAAATACCAAATTTTAAATGAAAGGGCATTGTTGATACCTTCCGATAATATTTTTCGTATCAAACGACCAGACAGGATTTTGTTAAAAGACAAAAAAGCAATTATTATAGACTACAAAACCGGAGAAAAACACGAAAAACATAAAAAACAATTGGAAAGTTATGCGGAAATTTTAGAAGAAACGGGATATAGTGTAACAGACAAATTTTTGGTTTATATTGGAAAAGGTGTGGAAATTATGAAGGGGTGAATTTGATTGGTGTTATATTGTTTTTTTCGATAATTAAATTGTAAAAGTTTTTTGTTTTTTTAGCGTCGGCGTCGCTCCAGGCGACACCGACGTTTTTAGCTTCTTTCTCAAACTTACAAGACTCTTAATATTCTGAAAATTCGGGAATCGTTCTCTCATATTTTTATTTTGATAGCCTCATAGAATATAAATTTAAAGTTAGTTTATCCAAAAAATTGTAAAATTTTATGATAAGTTGTTTTTACTAATTGAATACAAACTTAAAATGCTTCTGTTTGTTAAACAAAATAAACCTCCATTCCCAAACGTTTTTATTATCCTTATCTTTGAAGGATGAAACAAATTTTCCTTTTTTTGTTTACAGGAACAGTCATTTTGAATTTTTACGGACAAAATGAAAAGGAATTACTTGTCAGATATAAACAAATTAAGATTGTTACTCCCGAAATTCAAATAGATACTTTTAGTATTCAACCTGTTTTTTTTGAAATTTATGATAAAAAACAAAATATAATTCCGCCATCAGATTATCAAGTAGATTTTGTTAAAGCCAAACTTATTTTTAAAAATTTTGTAAAATATAAAAGCCAAACATTAAGTGTTTTTTATACCGTTTATCCCGAACGATACCGTAAAACTTATCAAAAATTCGTCCTCCCCGAGAAACCGTCGGATACATTATTGTTGCCGGTTTTTTCAACTAAAAATCTTTCACAAGTTAAACCTTTTGACGACTTAAAAACCAAAGGAAATCTTAGACGCGGAATAAATGTCGGAAACAATCAAAGTTTGGTAATGCAATCGGGGATGGATTTAAAAATTGAAGGGAATTTATCTAAAAAAGTAAAAATTAAAGCCGTTCTATCCGATGATAACTTACCGCAAGCTTATGCCGGAATTTCGAAATCTTATAAAGAATTTAACCGAATTTATATGCAATTAACCGGACCCGTTTGGCAAGCAACCGGAGGCGATTTGATTTTAAAAAAACAGAACTCACGTTTTTTAAAATATCAACGAAAAATACAAGGACTGGAATTTGAAACCGGAAAAAATCATAAAATGGGTATAAGCGGTGGAATTGTAGATGGAAACTATAATCGTATGCAATTTGCCGCTAAAGAAGGAAATTTAGGACCTTATTTACTTAAAGGCAAAAACAATGAAACCTATATATTTGTGATTCCCGGAAGTGAAAAAATTTATCTGAATGGTAATATTTTGAAAAATCAGCAAGATTATACTCTAAATTACGAAACCGGTGAATTGATTTTTAAACCAACGGTAAACCCTACGGCAAACGATAGAATTACAGCCGAATTTAATTATTCCAACCAAAATTATTTAAGATACTTAAACGAAAATAATTATAGTGGTAAGCTTAAGAACGGAAATTTAAAAATATATACTTTTTTAGAGCAAGATGATAAAAATAAAACACTATTGTTCAACCTTACTCCCGAGCAAGTTCAAGCTTTGAAAAATGCTGGCGACAATCCCAATCAATTATATGTATTGGCTGCAAAACCTTCGGGGTATAACGAAAATAAAATTCTCTACAAAAAAGTAATATCCGGCAACGATTTTTATTTTGAATATACCAATCAAAACGAACCGGACTTATATGAAGTTCGTTTTTCTTATGTGGGCAAAAATCTTGGAAGTTATACAATTGATAAAATTGTTGCTTTGGGAAAAATATACAAATATGTAGGAGCGGGGAATGGCGATTACGAACCTAAAATTAAATTGACCGCACCTGTCAGTAGTAAGTATCTCGGTATAAGTTTTAACCGAAAATTATCCGATAAAGATTTTTTTTCATCGGAAATTGTTTTCAATCATACGGATTTGAATACTTTTTCATCATTGGATGATAGCAATAATATCGGAGGGGCAAGTCATTTGTTATATGAAAGAATCCTTCGAAATGATAGTTTGAAAAATTGGAAAATTTTCGGGCAATATGATTTTATTCATAAAAATTTCAAAGCTTTGGATCCTTATTATGACCCTGAATTTACCCGAAGATGGCAGTTGGATAGTATTTTCGGAAGACAACATTCGGTTATTTTAGGAACTTCTTTTCAAAATAAACACGATAATTGGCAAAGCGGATTCAAATATTTTCAAATGCGGGATAGTATTCGTGCCGGACAAATTTATTTTGAAGGATACGGACAATTGAAAAAAATCCGTTGGAAAGCACAAAATCGTCTGACTCGTCAGGAAAATTATTCCAAAAACTTGCTTCTGATTGATACGGATAATAAAATAATAATCCCGATAAAAAAATGGGATTGGCTTAATACTTTGCACTTGGAAAAACGAGAGGCTCGCATACAAAATTTTTGGGACACATTAAATTATGCTTATCGGTATTGGGAAACCGGATTTGTCAAGAAAGATTCGGGGCGTTTGGCTATCCAAGCCGGTTTTCGTGTGTCGGCTAACGATAGCATTTCAAACAACCGTTTGAGCTTGGCACGACAATCGGCGGGGGGGTATGTTAAAATACGTAAACTTTATAAGACAGGGAATTTGGATTTATATTTCAATTTAAAAAACATTAAATATATCAGACAAGATCGTTTTAGACGAATGATAACTTTTCAAACGCAAATTAAGCAATATTTTTTTAAAAGAGTTTTTACCGGAGAATTGAATTTGGAAAGTTTTAACGGCAATATTTTACAAGATGAAATAATCTATGTAGAAACTCTGCCCGGACAAGGAAATTATCAATGGAACGATTATAACGGTAACGGCATCAAGGAAATAAATGAGTTTGAACCTGCGGTTTTTTCAGATCAAGCTCAATATATACGGGTGGTTTTGCCTTCCAAAAATCTTATTCCCACACTTAATAATAAATTGGGTTTTCAGTGGATTATCAATCCTTCGGCAACGGGAAAAGAAGGGCTTTGGAGTCATTTGTATAATAAGAGTTTTTGGTATGATGCATATCAAATTAAACAACAAGGCAACGGAAAACTTTGGGTTTGGCAACCAATGAATGCACTTATAAAAAATTTTAAATACGGCAATGAGTTGATAATCAATAGGGGAGAAAAACAATATAATTTTCGTTTGTTGTGGGAAAAAACCGGGAATGAACAGCTTTTGGTTGTCGGTAAACAAGCACTACAAATTGAAAATAGAAGTTTACAAATCAAACATTTTATTACCGATTATTGGCTTTGGCAACAAAAATTTGCTTGGGTTGAATCCGAAAGATATTCCGAAAATTATCCAACGAAAAACTATAAACTTTCGGAAAAGAAAATGGAGCAAAATATCAGTTTTATACAAGTAAAAAAATCAGATTTAAAACTTTTTTATAAATATAAATCCAAACAAAATCTTAGCGGTTCGGAGCTTTTGAAATCACAAATTTTCGGTTTAAGTTATACTACATATCCACAAAAAAATTCGAATTTTCATTCGAGTTTGCGTTATGTAAACAATGATTTTTCGGGCAATGATACCACTCCGGTAGCTTTTCAGATGCTTGAAGGTTTGCAAAAAGGAAAAAATTGGCTAGCAGAATTAAGCTTTCGCCGGAGACTCACTTCCTATTTGGAGATGAATTTCAATTATAATTTCCGTATTTCGGAAAATCATCGGGCAATTCATACCGGGGGTATTATGCTAAAAATGATTTTTTAGTAGAATATATCAGGTCAATTCTGTCCTAAATATTTTTTTAAATAAAAGTAATATTTTTGATTTATAATGAGTTGCGTATATTTTTAAGCATTAGAGGATTAAAATCACAGGCAATAAAATTATGCATTTTTGTGGCATAAGAGGATTTTTCGTAAAATTTGAAGTGAAATGGAACGTAAAACTGTCTGCTGTTTGAAGTTGCGTTAATGCCCTATTTAAAAAATAGTCAACCGAATTCAGACAGTTTAGTGTAATGAACAAAAAATTTAGAAAAATACTCGTCAGCCTAGTGTCTTGTTAAGTTTATGATGTTGTATAAGTCGTAGTAATTTTTGTGGAGAGCAAGGCATAAATTTTTCAGCATAGCCGTTAGCTATGGTTAAAAATTTTAACGAAGCTATCTGCAAAAAGAACAAGACTTGGTGCGACAGAATATACTTGACAAGACACTATATTTTTTGTTATCATTGAGCAAGGTCGAAATGTTCATTAATGAAAAAAGTAAAAAATTAAAATAATTTAGGGCGGGATTGTTATAAGGTTTTCTTTTTTTGTCAAAAGCTTGACATTGAGTATAAAAATGTTGTATATTTGCCGCTCAATAAAAATTAAAAAATTATTTATGGCAACAATTGATTTGACCTTACAAAAATTTAAAGACGAAATTTTCGATTACGAAAACGAAAAAGAATGGAAATATAAAGGTGATGTGCCTGCAATCATTGATTTCTGGGCAGACTGGTGTCAACCTTGTAAAATGGTAGCACCTATTATGGAAAACCTTTCTAACAAATATGAAGGAAAATTAAAAGTATATAAAGTTGATACCGAAAAAGAAAGGGAATTAGCTGGAATGTTTGGTATTAGAAGTATCCCCAGTATTCTTTTTATTCCTGTAGAAGGTACACCGATGATGCAACCTGGTGCACTACCTGAAAATATCTACGATGAAATCATTCAAAAAGAACTTTTCAAAGAAGGAAAAGAGGAAGATAAAAAAGAAGAAAAATAAACAAGTTGATTTTAAGTTATACAATAAAAGCTGTTTTTCTTATTGACAAACAGCTTTTATTTTTTAAATAATTTTAATATCTGTTGAACACCTGATATAAAAACAAAAGCAACTCCACCAATAACAAATCCCAAAACAAGTTCGGAAAGAATAGAAGGAATTTTTTCAAAAAAATGATGAAAATACGGCGTGCTGTGTAAGTAAATACCTCCGGCAACCGTTAGCATAGCCAAAGTTCCGATAATCATTAACGCACGAATAACGTAAGGAAGTGAGTTTATTAAGATATTGCCAATTTTATTGAGTAATTTATTGGATGAAAAATGTTTGATTTTATAGCCGATATCATCCAAGCGGACAATCAGTGCTACGATTGCATAAACTCCGATGGTGGCTCCAATGGCTATTAGTGTAACTATTACTATCCGTGAGAAAATAGGCGTATCCTTAACCATACCCAGTGCTACAATAATAACTTCCAATGACAAAACAAAATCGGTTCGAATAGCCGATTTGATTTTGGTATTTTCATAAGCCAGAAAATCTTGTGGTTTGGTTTTGGATAAAAGTTGTTTTTTTGCTTCTTTATCTTCTTTGTGAAAAATCCACTCGAATATTTTCTCAAAACCTTCATATCCCAAATAGGCTCCACCTAACAATAACAAAACAGTAATGGCTTGCGGCAAATAAATACTTAACAAAAATGCTATGGGCAAAATGATAAGTTTATTTATCAAAGAACCTTTGAGGATTTTTAAAATAACTGGGATTTCTCTATCCGAGACAAACCCCGAAGCTTGGTTGGACTTAACTGCCAAATCATCTCCTAAAATACTTGTGGTTTTTTTTGCGGCAACTTTTCCCATAGTTGCTACATCGTCCATTAAAGTTGCTATATCGTCAAAAAGAGCAAAAAAACCTGATGCCATAATTTAAATTTTATAATTAAAAAAGTGAACCTTGGTCGGGATTTTTAAGTTTTCCCAAATGTTTGTAAGCCAATTCGGTAGCTTCTCTACCGCGAGGAGTTCTCATCAAAAAACCTTCTTGAATAAGAAAAGGTTCGTAAACTTCTTCAATGGTTTCTGCATTTTCTCCAACTGCGGTAGCCAAAGTGCTGATACCTACTGGTCCGCCTTTGAATTTATCAATAATTGTGTTAAGAATTTTATTATCCATTTCATCCAATCCGTGTTCGTCAACATTAAGTGCCGAAAGGGCATATTTTGCAATTTCAATAGTAATTTTTCCATCTCCTTTGATTTGTGCAAAATCACGAACTCTTCTCAAAAGAGCGTTGGCAATTCTGGGAGTACCACGACTTCTTCCGGCAATTTCAATAGCCGCTTCCATAGTAATCGGGACTTTAAGAATTCCTGCACTCCTTTGAATAATGGTGGTTAAGAGTTCTTTGGAATAATAATTCAGACGAGAATTTATGCCGAATCTGGCACGCATCGGGGCAGTCAAAAGCCCCGAGCGAGTGGTAGCTCCGATAAGTGTAAAAGGTTCCAAATGAATTTGGACGGTTCGTGCATTCGGTCCGCTTTCTATCATAATATCTATTCGGTAATCTTCCATAGCCGAATACAGATATTCTTCTACCACCGGAGATAATCGGTGGATTTCATCTATAAACAGAACATCTCTTTCGTCCAAGTTGGTCAAAAGTCCGGCTAAATCTCCGGGTTTATCCAAAACCGGTCCGGAGGTTATTTTGATGTTTACGCCCAATTCATTAGCCAAAATATGAGCAAGTGTGGTTTTTCCCAAGCCCGGTGGTCCGTGAAAAAGCGTGTGATCCAAAGCTTCATTTCTCAAATTGGCAGCTTGAACAAAAATTTTCAGATTTTCAATTACCTGTTCTTGTCCCGTAAAATCATCAAAATTTAGCGGGCGTAATTTTTTTTCTATTTCCAATTCTTCTTTGGGAAGGCGATTCTTGTTTGGATCCAAATTCTGATTTAACATAAATTATAAAATGAATATCCAAAAATACAAATTTATATTTTAAAAATCATTTTCTTAACTCAACTCTTTCGGGCATCCAGTTTTTATCGTTTCCTGTCAATCCCGTTTGGATATTGACCATTTCCAAAAATTCGGGAACAAATTTTATCAAAACGTATTGCTTATCGGGATAATATCTGTCCCAAGTCGGATTCCAATGTTTTTTTATTTGGTTTTTGTCTCTAATGACTCCGGATTTTCCATACAAGGATACGTAAGCCAATTGAGATTTGTCAAAGAAATGAAAAGCAGTTTTCGGATGATTATCTATTTCTTTTACTTTTCGTGTGTTGGG
>JALSPZ010000144.1 GCA_026985675.1 Flavobacteriales bacterium | reverse complement strand
ATGAAGCACAAAACACCACACATAATCAAATGAAAATGTTCTTAACAAGAATGGGTAAAAATGCCAAATTTATTATTACAGGCGATCCGGGACAAATAGACTTACCACGCAAACAAGTTTCCGGACTTAAAGAAGCTTTGGGCTTGTTAAAAAATGTAAAAGGAATTGATATCATTCATCTTTCGGATAAAGATGTAATCCGTCATCGTTTGGTAAAAAAAATTATCGAAGCCTACAAAACTTTGGACTGAACATTCTTATCTTTATAAACTAAACTTGTATGTTTACAAATTAATAAAGTGTTTTTACAAAATTCAAAGAGTAATAACATAAATTTTGCTTATCTTTGTAGAAAATATAAAAAACAACAACATTATGAAAAAAATTGTTCTCATCACCTTTTTATTATTATCAAGTTTGACACAAGCTCAAAATTTTTCGGAAGGAGATTCCGCCATTAATTTCGGATTGGGTCTCGGGGGATATTATGCCACCGGAGCCGGTTATTCGACAACAATTCCACCACTTGAAATTCAATATGAAAAATTTATAAAAGACAATATTTCCGTCGGTGGATTTTTAGGTTATCAATCTGCTAGTTACAAATACACCTATTGGGATGAAACCTACAAATGGACTTATTCCTACACATTTATCGGTGGATTTGGAAATTATCACTTTTATGACCAAGATAAATTGGAAGCTTATGCCGGTGTAAGATTGGGTTATCTTATATTTAATGAAACCGCTTCCAGTTCGGTAAGCGGATTGGATTATTCCGCAAGCGATGGCTCGGGATTAGTCTTTGGCGCACATGCCGGCGGTAGATATTTCTTTAACGAAAAATTTGCTGTAAATGCAGAAGTGGGTTATGGAATCTCTTTGGTAAAAGTAGGAATTACTTATAAGTTATAACAAGCAAATAATAATACATTAAATGGTGTTCCATGAAATAAACCGGACCTTTGGGTTCGGTTTATTTTTTTAGTAAAAACGGAAGGATAATCTGCTTAAAACCTCTATTGATATCTGACGGAATATAATCGATATGGTATTTATAACAAGCGGTTTTGATTTGTTCAAAATATTCCTTGACCGCCTTTTGATAAGCAACTTTGATTTGTTCGGGATAAATATTCAAATGCGTATCATGTTCTATATCAACAAATTTGGTGGCTTTGTTTTCAAAATCAAAAGCAAATTCTTTTGCATAATCAAAAACATGAAACAAAACTACTTGATGTTTGTTGTATTTTAAATGTCTGAGCGCTTCAAAAATTTCATTGGAATTTTCTCTGACTTCCCATAAATCTGTGAAAAGCACAATCAAACTCCTGCGATGAATATTTTCGGCTATTTCATGCAAATATTGATAAGTTTCGGTGGTTTTCTTTTGATGAGATTGATTCAAAACATTTTCCAATTGATGCAATAACAAACGATGATGTTTCGGATTGTTTTTTTCTTTGGCGTAAAATTCATATTCATTGGAATAAATACTCAAACCCAAAGCATCGCGTTGTTTTTTGAGTATTTCCATCAAAGCAGCTATGGCTAGAACCGAAAATTCAATTTTATTCAAACGATCGATATCAAAATTTTGATGAACAGGATAATGCATGGAAGATGAATTGTCCAAAATAAAATGAGCTCTTAGATTGGTTTCATCTTCAAATTTTTTGGTATATAACTTATCGGTTTTTCCAAATAATTTCCAATCGATAAATTTGGTGCTTTCGCCCGGAGTATAAATTTTATGTTCCAAAAATTCGGCGGAATAACCGTGAAAAGGACTTTTATGCAATCCTGCCAATGTTCCTTCCACTACTTGTTTTGCAAGGAATTCCAATTGTGGGAGCTGATATTTTGATTTATCGAGTTTGATCATAATTTCTTTCTTTCAAATGCATCAATCATAGAACCGGGGGTAATATTCAATATTTTTATATGATTTTTACGAGCAAATTTGTCAAGGGTATGATAACCGGAAAAAGCATGAACAAATTTAATCAAAATTTCATGCATTTTTCTTTTGCCTTTTCCCATTTGTTTCATCACATCCGGTTTTGCCGATTGTTCATCATAAAAATGTTTTTGCGTAAGATAAACCGTATTATCATCCGCTACATAAAGTTCTTGCATCCATGAATGATCTGCACCGGTGATAAATATTTTTTTAAATTTCATTCGTATGGCTATAATCAACGACGGAATCAAAACATTATGCGGACGGGGCATTCCACAAGCTTTTTTAAAGCAAAAAAACTTAAAAAAATCAAAACCTTCTACCGGAGTGGTGTTGAAATAATGAATTTTTATATGCAGATTCTCTTGGGAAATATTTCTCCAAACACTCGATTTTTTGGCTCCCATTCCTAGAAACAAAACCATATTCCAATGGGTATTTTCAATCAATGTTTTGATCAACAAATTTCTCTTGACAAGGACATCTTCATCCACATCTTGCGTCCAAAATTCAGGTGCATTGATCATATAATAATCGGGCTTTATTTCCGTATATGCTTGGGTTTGAGCAAAATGATTCACCGCCATTGTGGATTTTTCCTTTAAAAATTGTTTCCGGTTTTTTATAAAATCTTTCAATGAAGGTCCATTTCCCAAAATCACCAACTCTTGTTTTGCAGGTTTGGGTAATTTTTTTTCCGGACGGCTCAACAATAAGACTTTAAAAATTGTTGAAATGCTTTGAACCGCTTGATTGATAAAGTCTCTTATGTGTAACAAAAATTTTATCATTCCAAGCAAAGATACATTAATATTCTTTAATCGATTCGGGAAAAATAAAACCCATTAATTGATTCCACAACGAAAGAAAAAGCATTTTTCCTTTTGCCCATTGCCCTTTCATAGCAAAAATCATCCATAAAATCAACGAAGCAAATACCTTAAAAACATAATCTG
>JALSPZ010000143.1 GCA_026985675.1 Flavobacteriales bacterium | reverse complement strand
TGGTTGATGCCCTTACCCATTTACAAAAGTATGGCGAAGTTTGTCCGGCTAACTGGGAAGAAGGTGAAGAGGCATTAAAACCTACTTTTGAAGGCGTAGCGGAATATCTTGGCAAACATAAACATTAAGCATCAAAAAATCCTTTTTAATACTAATTGTTTTTTAAATTTTAATGTTAAAGAAACCGCTTATCAAACCAAGCGGTTTTTTTATGCTTTATTTAACAAATTTTTTGAAAATTAATTTATAATTTTAAAAAAAATAACTTTTTTTACTATGAAAAAATTTCTCTATTTACTTTTATTATTTACTTCGAGCATTTTTGCCCAAGAAAAATTACCGAAAAATATCTTTTCGGGATTAAAATTCAGGAATATTTCTCCGGGATTTATTTCGGGGAGAATATCGGATTTTGCAGTCAATCCTCAAAATTCAAATGAATATTATGTAGGAGTTGCTGCCGGTGGGATTTGGAAAACCACTGACAATGGAACAACTTTCCATTCCGTTTTTGATAATTATCCGGTATATTCCATTGGTTGTCTGGCTATTGACCCTAATAATACGCATACTGTATGGGCGGGAACAGGTGAAAATAATCATCAGCGTTCGGTTAGTTACGGAAATGGTGTATATAAAAGTGTGGATGGAGGAAAATCTTGGAAAAATATGGGCTTAAAAAAGTCTATGCAAATAGGAAAAATTCTGGTTCATCCGGAACATTCCAATGTAGTTTTTGTAGCGGCAGAAGGTTCGGTATGGGGACCGGGAGGTGAACGAGGTTTATATAAAACCGAAGATGGTGGAAAAACGTGGAAACGAATTTTATATGTCAGTGAGAATACGGGAATTAATAATGTAATTATGGATCCGCATCATCATAATATTTTATACGCTACCGCTGAACAACGTAGAAGACGAACACAAACCAGAATTGGCGGTGGACCCGAAAGTGCTGTTTATAAATCCGAAGACGGTGGAAATACTTGGCGTAAACTTACCAACGGAATTCCTAATGTAGATAAAGCGGGAATGGGAATAGCCATTTCTCCTGTTAATCCGGATGTTTTATATTTAATGATTGAAGCAAGTAATAATAAAGGGGGTTTTTTCAAATCAACCGACCGCGGGGAATCTTGGAAGAAAATGAGTGATTATCACACTAGCGGTCAATATTATAGTGAAATTTATACCAGTCCTTTTGATGTAAACACGGTTTATTCCGTTGAAACGCGTTCCAAATATACAACCGATGGTGGAAAAACTTGGAAACTTTTGGGACAAAGTCATAAACACGTGGACGATCATGCATTTTGGATAGACCCTAAGAACCCCAATCATTACATAATTGGTGGCGACGGTGGAATTTATGAAACTTACAACCACGGAAAAACCTATAACCATAAAGAAAATTTGTCTATTACACAATTTTATCGTGTAGCGGTGGACAATGCTTATCCGTTCTATTGGATTTACGGAGGAACACAAGATAACAATAGCTTGGGAGCTATGAGTTCTACCTTATATTCAGACGGAATCAGTCGTTGCGAATGGGATATAACTTTGGGAGGGGACGGATTTTGGCAAGCTGTTGATCCCGATAATCCGGATATAGTTTATTCCGAATATCAATATGGAAATATTTATCGCTACGATAAGAAAAACGGAGAACGTATCAATATAAAACCTCGCGAACCGGAAGGAGAAATCCTTTATAAATGGAATTGGAATGCGCCTTTTATTTTAAGTCATCACCAGCCCAAAACTCTTTATATGGCGGCAAATAAAGTTTTCAAATCGGAAGATAGAGGACAAACTTGGAAAGTTATCAGCGATGATATTACAAGAAAAATAGACAGAAATACTTGGAAAGTAATGGGACGTTGGTGGGGGATAGATGCCGTTGGAAAAGATGTTTCCACTTCTCTTTACGGAACAGCGGTAGCTTTGGCCGAATCGCCGGTTAAACCCGGGATTATTTTTGTAGGAACCGACGATGGAGCTTTAAGTATCACAAAGGATGACGGTAAAACCTGGAAACAAATTACAAAATTTCCGGGAGTTCCCGAATTTACTTATATCAGTGATATTGAACCTTCTCAATTTGATGAAAATACGGTTTTTGTAAGCTTTGATAATCGTAAACATAATGATTTTAAACCTTATATTTTGGTATCCCGAGATTTGGGAAAAACTTGGAAATCTATCGTAGGAAATTTACCCGAAGAAAATTCTCCCGTTCATACCGTAAAGCAAGATTTTAAAAACAAAAACCTTTTGTTTGTCGGAACCGAATTCGGGATTTATTTTTCACCTGACCAAGGCAAACAATGGATAAAACTTAAATCGGGAATACCGACTATCGCTATACGTGATATTGCCATACAAAAACGTGAAAATGATTTGGTATTGGCATCTTTCGGGCGTGGATTTTTTGTGTTGGATAATTTTTCGCCTTTAAGAGAAATTTCCAAGGAGATAACTCATAAAGATTTTCATCTGTTTCCTATTAAAGATGCTTTGTTATATATTCAAAGAAATCGTGGAGGATATGGTTTCGGACACACCCAAAAAATAGATAAGAACAGGACTTACGGAGCGGTTTTCACCTATTATAAAAAAGAAATACCCCAAACTTTAAAGCAAATTCGTCAAGCCAAAGAAAAAAAATTAATCAAACAAGGAGACAAAATTCCCATTCCGAGTTTGGAAGCTCAACGCAAGGAGAAAGAGGAGATAAAACCTTATTTGATTTTTAGTATTAAGGATAGTAAAGGAAATTTTGTTCGTAAAATTACTCAACCCGTAAAAAAAGGAATTAACCGGGTGGCTTGGGATTTACGTTATCCGTCGGTTAATCCTATCACTACCAAAAAATTTGATCCGTTAAAACAACAAGGTAAAGGACGTTTGGCTTTGCCCGGAACTTATTATG
>JALSPZ010000142.1 GCA_026985675.1 Flavobacteriales bacterium | reverse complement strand
ATCGAAACTTCATTTGTAGATATAACCGATTTAGAAAAAGTTGAAGCAGCCATTCAACCCAATACAAAAATGATATATTGTGAAACTTTAAGCAATCCTTTGCTGGAATTGGCGGATATTGAAGCTTTATCCGAAATAGCCAAAAAATACAATATAAAGTTAGTTGTAGATAATACTTTTACTCCGCTGATTTTCACTCCTGCAAATTTAGGTGCTGATGTTGTGATTCATAGTTTGACCAAGTTTATCAATGGGACTAATGACACTGTGGGAGGTGTAATCTGTTCTTCAACCGATTTTATAAATACACTGAAAAATGTAAATGACGGAGCCAGTATGCTTTTAGGTCCGGTGATGGATAGCTTACGCTCGGCTCAAATATTAAAAAATATGCGAACGCTTCCCATTCGTATGATAAAACACAGTCAAAATGCGCAATATTTGGCAGAAAATCTGGAAAAAGACGGAGTTAAAGTAAAATATCCCGGACTGAAATCTCATCCGCAGCACGAACTATTTAAGAAAATGATGAACCCTGACTTCGGATTTGGCGGTATGATTACATTAGATTTGAAAACAGGTGAAATGGCGACGGAATTTATGGAAAAACTTCAAAAAAAGAATGTAGGATATTTGGCAGTTAGTTTAGGTTTTTATAAAACTTTGTTCAATGCACCCGGAAAAGGAACATCGAGCGAAGTTCCCGAAGAAGAACAAGCTAAAATGGGCTTGTCGGATGGTCTGATTCGTATGTCTATAGGTTTGGATTTTGATATGGAAAGAACCTATAAAAAAATGAAACAAACTTTATATGAAGTTGGATATTTTAATAAGCAATTTTCTTAATTATTATAATATTGGAAAAGATTGATTTTGATATATTAAAACAAATTTATCTGCATAGACCAGTCTATGCAGATAAATTTTTTATTTGGGTTACCCAAAATACGACTTTACTAACCATTGTTTTTATATTTATTTATTTAATTTATAGCTTTAATCAAAAAAACAAAAGTTATAAAAATGTAATTTTTATTATAACTTCTATCTTATCAGCTGCCATAGTTACCAATCTTTTAAAAATTATTATCAAACGTCCTCGTCCCTATGATATTCATTCGTTTATAAATATACAACATTTAGATGCAGGAGGTTATTCTTTTCCTTCGGGGCATACAACGGAAGTATTTGCTTTGGCAATGGCTATGCTTTTGGTAACAAAATCTTTCAAAAAAGTTATTCCTTTTTATCTTTGGGCGATTTTGATTGCTTACACCCGAATGGCTTTTGGGGTACATTATCCTTTGGATATTTTGGGAGGAATAATTATAGGTATTTTAATTCCTTTTATTATTTACAAAATTTGGTCTAAAAAATAATTTTTTTTATTTATTACTATTCTAAATAAGAGTAAAATTGTAAATAACTGATTTTCGTCATTTTATTAAGCCAAAACCTGCCAAGTATCATTTTATTTCGGACTTCTATATTGTAGATTTGTAGTAAATAATACAACAATTATTTATTATGAATAAACTTAATAGAAGGGATTTTATAAAAATATCCGGAACGGCAACAGCCGGTATTGCAATGGCTCAGCCTTTAACCGGAATATGGGAAACACTCTTTCCCAAAGAAAAAAAACCTTTGCTTGAAAATGAAGCCATCAAAACCCCCACCGTATGTGAGGTGTGTTTTTGGAACTGTGCCGGTTGGGTTTACAAGGATAATGAAGGTAAAATTAAAAAAGTAATTGGTAATGACATTGATCCGCATTCAAACGGTCGACTTTGTCCGAGAGGAACGGGAGGTTTAGGTATGTATTATGATGAAGACCGTTTAAAAAAACCATTGATTAGGGTTAAAGGTAAAAACGGAAAGCCTGAATTTAAAGAAGCCACCTGGGACGAAGCTTTTGATGTGATTGTAAAAAATATGAAAGCCATAGAAAAAAAGTATGGTAAAGAAAGCATGGCTTTATTGTTTCACGGAAAAACCGGACCACATTTTGAACATCTGTTTAAAGCTTGGGGATCGCAAACAATGGGAGAGCCTGCCGGTGCACAATGTTTAATAACTCGTGAAGCAGGTTTTATCGCAACTTACGGAGCTGGATTGGCATCTCCCGAACCTACCGATGTCCGAAATACCAACTGCTTGGTTTTAATCGGTAATCATATCGGTGAAAATATGCATAATGGACACGTGCAAGAGGTGTCCGAATTGATTGATAAAGGAGGAACCATTATTACGGTTGATCCCAGATTTTCTACTATGGCAGCTCATTCTACTAAATGGTTGCCTATAAAACCTTCTACCGATTTGGCTTTATTATTGGCATGGATGAACGTTATAATTAATGAAGGACTATATGATAAAGATTATGTAGCACAATATACTTACGGTTTTGATCAACTCAAAGAACATGTGCAAAAATATACGCCCGAGTGGGCGGAAAGTATTACAACAATTCCGGCAGGAGATATTTATGAAACTGCCCGAATGATAGGTGGTGCTTCGCCAAGAGTGATTATACATCCCGGAAGACATACGGCTTGGTATGGCGATGATACCCAGCGAACAAGGGCAATTGCCATATTAAATGCTATTTTAGGTTCGTGGGGTAGAGAAGGTGGATTTTATTTCCCTGAAAAAGTAAAACTTCCGAAAGAAGCTCATCCGCCATTCCCCAAACCCAAATGGTCTTGGAAAGATATCTCCCGTGAAAAACATAAAATGGCTATCATGGGAATTACCAATGAAATTATAGACCATGCGTTGCCTGAATATAAAGGACCTTATAAAGTAAAAGGTATGTTTATTGCTGCAACAAACCCTTTACAATCCATTCCTAGTCAAGACAAAATTAAGCGGGCTTTGGATAATCAGGATTTTATTGTAGTAGTGGATACAATGCCTGCTGAAATAACCGGATATGCCGATGTGGTTTTGCCCGAAGCAACTTATTTGGAACGTTTAGATCATTTAAGAACCGCACATCACAGACAACCCAATATTGCATTGCGTTATCCTGCTGTAAAACCCAAGTGGGATTCTAAACCCGGTTGGTGGATAGCCAGAGAAATAGGAATACGTTTGGGACTAAAAGATTTTTATGAATGGGAAGATTTTGAAGAAGTTTTGGATTGGCAATTGAAACAAGTAGGTTCGTCAATAGAAGAATTGAAAAAAGTAGGAGTAAAATATTTTCCCAGAAAAACTCCGATGTATCTAAAACCCGGAGAAGAATATTGGTTCAATACCAATACAGGAAAAATAGAATTGTATTCTACCGACTTTGCCGAATGGGGATATGACCCCATGCCCGTATATAAAGATCATGGAGATACTCCTCCGGGATATTTACGTTTAATTTACGGTCGTTTGCCTATGCATACTTTCGGAAGAACATTAAATAATCCTTATTTGTTTGAGTTACAACACGATCCGTTATTATGGGTGCATCCGAAAGTGGCTAGAATTTATGGATTGGAAAACGGACAAGAAGTTTGGTTGAAAAATCCCAAAGGAAAGGTAAGCTCATTTCCAATAAAAGTTAGAATAACCGAAAGAATCAGACACGATTCCGTATTTATGCCTCACGGTTTTGGAAATAAAGGACGAATTTTCGTCGATGGAAAAAAACTGGAAATGCATAGAGCTTACGGTAGAGGAATTTTAGATTCCGAAATGATATACAATATAGAAAAAGACCCTGAAACCGGAGGAACCGGTATGCGTAATAATTTTGTTACGATATTAACTGAAAATCCACATAATAAAAAAGATAAAGAATCATGAGATATGCAATGGCAATAGAAGTCAATAAATGTGTTGGCTGCGGTGACTGCGTAGTAGCATGTCAAACGGAAAATAATGTTCCAATGGGTTATTCCAGGGACTGGATTATAGAATTGGCAAGAGGAGAATATCCCAATTTATTTATGCATTTTGAATCCCGCAGATGTAATCACTGTGAAGATACTCCATGTGTAAGAACTTGTCCAACCGGTGCAAGTCATGTAATTGAAGGAGGAATAGTAAAAGTTACACACGACGAATGTATCGGTTGTGGTGCTTGTATAGAAGCTTGTCCTTATGAAGCAAGATATTTTCATCCCGATGGATATGTAGATAAATGTACATTTTGCGACCACCGTGTAGCTGACGGTTTAGACCCCGCTTGCGTTTCGGTTTGTCCGACAACTTGTATGCATTTTGGAGATTTGGACGATCCCGATAGTGAAATTTCTCAATTGATAAAATCAAGAGAAAATTATACTTTGATTCCCGAAGCGGGAACAGCTCCTCAAATATATTATTTAAAATAAACAATTATGGAAGAATTATTTCAAACCGCAAGAGATATTCATGGTTTATATCCTCATGTTCATATTTGGGGGTGGCCAATTGCTACTTATTTATTTTTAGGGGGATTGGCTGCCGGAATTTTGTTATTTGCCACTTTGTATTATCTAAAAGGTAAAGAAAATGATATGCCTTTTACAGTAAAAATTGCCCCGATATTTACTTTTATAATTATTGTTATAGGTTTATTATTGTTGGTTTATGATTTACACCATAAATTATATGTTTGGCAATTATTTACTACTTTTAGAATAGAATCTCCTATGTCATGGGGCGCATGGACCTTGGTGGCAGTAAGTATTTTATCTTTACTTTGGCCGTTAAGTTATGTGGATGATATAGAAAAATATTTGCATGAAAGAGGCTGGAAAAAGCTTGATTTTATCACGAAATTTATACGTGATTTGGAACATAATTGGCTTATTCCCCGTTTTGTAATCTTGACTTTCAGAAAATATCGTACTTTCTTTGCTTGGATATTATTGTTCTTATCAATTATATTGGGTATATATACAGGTATTCTTTTATCAGCCTTTAATGCTCATCCGCTTTGGAACAATCCGATTTTAGGTCCGTTATTCCTTACTTCAGGTGTTTCAACCGGTTCAGCTTTTGTGATGTGGTTGAGTAATAATAAAAAAGAAAGAAAACTTATGTCAACAATTGATATGGCACTTATAGCTACAGAATTGTTCTTTATAATTCATATGATTATGGGTATGCAAGCAGGTCCGGAGGTATTTAAGCAAGCGGCTCATCTATTCTTAGGAGGAGAATTTACCGTATTGTTCTGGGTAGTTTTTGTTGGATTTGGTTTGGTATTACCTTTTATTTTGGAAGCTTTTGAACTTAAAGGATTTCATATTCCACCGGCACTTCCAGCACTTTTAGTGCTTATAGGGGGTTTTATATTTCGTGTGATTATGGTTTATGCCGGTCAAATGTCCGAATATCCTTTTTAGTTATTTATAAATTAAAATTTTAAAAAAATGAAGATACAAAGAAATAAATATATCAATTCATATGTCGCAGGATTTTTCCTAGGCTTGTTGATTATTGCCGCTTATTATTTTGCTGGTGAAGGTTTAGGATCAAGCGGAGGATATAGGGATGTAGCTATAGGGGTAATCAATACAGTCGCTCCGGAATATGCTCATCAAAATGCTTTTGTTGCGCCTCATGTAAATTCTGATGAAGGACCTATGCATACTTGGCTGGTTTATGAACTTTTAGGGGTAATATTCGGAGCATTAATTTCTGCTGCCATATTTGGACGTCTTAAATGGACTATTGGAAAAGCTCCGCATATCACCAATAAAAAACGTCTTTATTTGGCATTAATTGGAGGAGTGCTTTGGGGGATTGGTACACAATTAGGTAGAGGTTGTACCTCCGGATTGGTATTATCCGGAATGGCGGTAAATTCATTGTCCGGATACATTGGTTTAATTGCAATTTTCGGATTTGGATTTTTATTTGCTTTTATTTTTAGAAAATTATGGATTAATACAAAAAATTAGAAAATTATGGGACCACTATATCCACAAGAACTTTTAAATCCCGAATATAATTTATTGATTGGATTTCTAATAGGAATAGGTTTTGGTTTTCTGTTGGAAGCAGCAGGATTTACCAACACCAGAAAGTTAGCCGGAGTATTTTACGGTTATGACGCAACGGTAATTAAAGTATTCTTTACTGCTGCAATGACTGCATTAATTGGTCTTTTTATACTTCATAATATGGGTATAATAGATGTAACTTTAACCTTTTATCCCAAAACATTTTGGATCCCTACATTGATTGGTGGTGCAATTATGGGATTGGGTTTTATTATTGGCGGTTTTTGTCCCGGCACCAGTTTATCAGCCGCTGCATCGGGAAAAATTGATGCTTGGGTTTTTATTTCCGGTGTATTTATAGGAATTTTAGGTTTTATTTTTACTTATGATTTTATTTGGGAAGGACTAAGAAAAGCCGGAAAAATGGGTAAAATAGATATTGCTCAATGGATAGGTATTAAAGAAGGTTTGTTCATTTTCTTACTTACGATTATTACTGTCATATCTTTTATAGTTTTTCAAAAATGGCAAGATTCCTGGACAAAAAAAATGGATAAATCCGATTTAGATGATTTAGGACTTTAAAAAAATTATTATGATGAAAAGAAGAGAATTTTTAATTATCAGTCTGTTGGTTTTAGGAAGTATTGTATCAATCTTTTTAAACGATATAAAACCTTTACCTAAAATTATGGATGCCAAAAGTTTACTTTATGAAGTAAATAAACAAGGACGATATATATCGACGGATGAGGTTGCCAAAATGATTATGGAAAATGATCCTAGTTTGCTTTTGATAGATGTGCGTTCTCCGGAAGAATATAATAAATTTAGTATTCAGGGAGCTATAAATATACCGGCAGATAAATTATTGGATAAAAAAAATCGTGATTATTTGGATCAAGATGTTTATACTACTGTTTTATATTCCAATGGTTCCAGTGCTGCCGATGAAGCTTGGATGATGTTAGCTAGTTATGAATACAAAGGTAACAAGGTTATGAAAGGTGGTTTAAATGCTTGGTATAGAAATATTTTAAATCCGCAAAAACCAAAACCTGAAAAATTAACCGCTGAATTGGAAAAACAATATCTTTTCAGAAAAGGAGCGCAAATATTCTTTACTGGAATTCAAGTGTCAGGAGCTTCATCTGCCAATGCTAAACCCAAAGCTCCTTCTAAACCTATTGTAAAACGTAAGAAAAAAGAGGTTACAGGAGGTTGTGGTTAAATAATGTATTGAAAAACAAAAATTTATGAAAATGAAAAACTTATTAATTTTAATATTTGGGCTTATATTATTTACATCTTGTAGTAATAAAAAAGGAATTACATTGAATGATGTTCAACAAGGTTGTAAAGCCAATGATATATCCAATGAACAGTTAGCAGACTTATTGTATTCTGATAATATGAAAGGAGTTCAATTTATAGATATCAGGACTCCTCATGAATATGCGGTTAGTCATTTGCCGGGAGCTATTAATATTCCAATGAAAAATTTTTTCAATAAGAAATATTTTAATAAAATTTCAAAAGATGATATCTTAATACTTTATGGCGAGGATGCTTCTTCACCAAGATTGATGGCACTAATGTCGAGTCATTTTAAAAAAGGGAAATTTTATGTAGCCTTGGGAGGCTATGATTTTATTAGGGATAAAATAATGAATGGATTTTATATTTATAGCGGTTTGTATAATGATGAAGATCCTTTGGTAGATTATGCGGAGGCAGTTAAAGATATAAAAAGCCGTTATGGTGGTGGAGGAACTTCTAAAACTGTTAAAAAATCAGCTCCTGCCAAACCTATTGTTAAGCATAAGAAAAAAGAAGTAACCGGAGGGTGTGGTTAAGCAGATACAAGTTCCTGCTTAATTATTTGAAAAATAGTATTTTAAAAATTTAAATTACCGAAAAATGAAAAAAATAAAGTATTCCATATTATTATTTTTGGTTTTAGGATTTATTTCATGTAAAACCAAAGAATATACCGGTAAACCTGTCGGCAAGTCTGTTAATTTTGATGATTTTTTAAAAACTAAAAAGTCAAAGACATTGGCTGAAATTTATTTTGAACATGGAAATTTTATCAACTCTCAACAATTTCCACCCGTAATAAATGCTGCTGATGTTTTGGAACATACGAAGGATTGGTTGATTATAGACATACGGAAACCTGATGCTTACGAAGCCGGACATATCAATGGAGCTTATAATGTTCCGAAAGATAAAGTAATTGAATTTCTGAAAAATAAACAAAAAGCTGCTGCTTATGAAAAAGTTGTAATTGTTTGTTATTCAGGACAAATGGCAAGTTATGTTACAGGAATTACACGTTATGCTGGATTTGATAATACTTATGTTATGCTCTTTGGAATGGCGGCTTGGAACTCACAATTTTCTGATATTCTAAAAAAAGGTTTTGGTGATCGTTATCAAGATATGATTGTAAAAGGAACTGATAAGGAAGGAGCTATTTTACCTGAAACCACACATGAAAATATTGGTAATCATAAGATTGATTTATCCAAATTACCCAAATTACCCGATATGCTTCCATCTAAACTGATTGCTTCAAGAAGTCAAGAACTTTTGAAACAAGGACGTAAGGAATTTCTTTTAAAAGCTGATGAATATTTTCCGGAAATTAAAAAAGATTTGAATGCATATTATAGTATTTATTATATGAATAAACCAAAATATTATGAAGCACATATTAAAGGTTCGGTTCAATTTACGCCACGTAAAGATTTAAGTTTGGATGCGAGATTGACGGAGATTCCGGCTGACAAGCCCGTATTGATTTATTGTAAAACAGGCCATACCGGTGGCAATGCTACGGCATATTTGAATATGTTGGGATATAAAGGACATAATTTAATGTTTGGAACCCAAAGTTTTATGCATAGCTTATGGAAACAAAAAGGATGGATGCCGGATGTTAGTGCTTTGATAAATGATTTTCCGGTGGTAACGGGTAAAAAAAGAACAAATGATAAAGTGGTGGCTAGTGTAACAAAAACAAAAGTTAAAACTCCTGTAAAACCTCTTGTAAAACATAAGAAAAAAGAAGTAACCGGTGGTTGTGGTTAACCAATATTTTTTCATAACAATAAAAAACAGCTCAATTTATTGAGCTGTTTTTTTTTATTAAAATAATTTTGTTATTAAATAATCTTTTCTTTGGAGATAGCTCTTGAAATAACGATTTGTTGAATTTCGGAAGTGCCTTCATAAATTTGTGTAATTTTAGCATCGCGCATCATACGTTCAACGTGATATTCTTTTACATAACCGTATCCACCATGAATTTGAACTGCTTCCGTAGTTACACGCATAGCCATTTCAGCTGCATAATATTTAGCCATTGCACTGCTTAAATCATAATTATTTCCTTGATCTTTATCCCAAGCGGCTTTCATAATTAAATGCCTTGCGGCATCTATTTCGGTTTTCATATCAGCTAACTTAAAAGCAATAGCTTGGTGTCTGATAATGGGTTTACCGAATGCTTCTCTTTCTTTGGCGTATTGTAAAGCTCTTTCGTAAGCACCTTGTGCTATTCCCAATGCTTGGGCGGCAATACCGATACGGCCTCCTGATAATGTTTTCATTGCAAATTTAAAACCGAATCCGTCATCGCCTATTCTATTTTCTTTCGGGACTTTTACATCTTGGAAAATTAAAGAATGAGTATCGGATGCGCGTATTCCCATTTTGTTTTCTTTAGGTCCAATTTCAAATCCTTCCCAGCCTTTTTCAACAATGAAAGCATTAATTCCATGATGACCTTTTTCCGGATGGGTATGAGCTATAACTAAATACGTATCGGCGGTTCCTCCATTGGTAATCCAATTTTTTACTCCGTTTAACAAATAATAATCCCCCATGTCTTTGGCAGTTGTTCGTTGATGTGTTGCATCACTTCCGGCTTCGGGCTCACTGAGAGCAAATGCTCCTAATTTTTCTCCGGTAGCTAATGGAACCAAATATTTTTGTTTTTGTTCTTCGTTTCCAAAATGTTCCAATCCCCAAGTTACCAATGAATTATTTACACTAACGATAACACCGGCAGAAGCATCAACCTTTGAAAGTTCTTCCATAATAATAACATAAGATATGGTATCCATTCCGCTACCGCCATATTTGGGATCCACCATGATTCCCATAAATCCCAAATCTGCCATTTTTTGTCTTAATTCCTTGGGAAAATATGCTTTTTCATCTCTTTCGATAACGCCCGGAAGTAATTCTCTTTGCGCAAAATCTCTTGCTGCCTCTTGTATCATTAGTTGGTCTTCAGTTAAAGAAAAATCCATATAAAAAAATTTAAAGTTAGGTGGGTAAATTTAATAAAAATTATTGAATTTTTTATGTAATTTGCTCTCTAAAATTATATGAAATGTTTAAACGGGTAATTGGTATAATGAGTGGAACTTCCTTGGACGGAATGGATATTTGTTTGGTGGAATTTGACACAGATAATTTAAAGAATTTTAAAATTTTAAATGCCGAAACTTTTGTTTATGACAGGAAATGGCAAGAGAATCTTAAAAATGCTTATACTTATGATGCCGTAGCATTAGCTCAATTGGATACGGATTTCGGTAAATATACGGGGCAAAAAGTTCTACAATTTATAAAAAAATATAATATTAATCCTGATGATATAGATTTGATTGCTTCACACGGACAAACAGTCTTTCATCGTCCGGATTTGGGTTATACCACGCAAATCGGAAGCGGAGCTTGGATAAATAGTATAACCCGAATAAAAACCGTTTGTGATTTTAGAACACAAGATGTTGCATTGGGAGGGCAAGGTGCTCCTTTGGTGCCTATCGGAGATTGGTATCTTTTTCCTCAATATAAATATTGTTTAAATATCGGGGGATTTGCTAATATTTCAGTTAAAAATGAGCAGAATATTCAGGCTTTTGATATCTGTCCGGCAAATATTGTTTTGAATCATTATGTCAATAAAATAGGTTTTTCCTATGATGAAGGAGGTAAAATTGCAGCTAAAGGAAAATTAAATAAAAATCTATTGAAACAATTGAATAATATCGATGCATATACCATTGAAGGACCTCAATCATTCGGTTGGGAATTTGTCGAAAATGAAATTTTGCCGATAATAGATAATTATCATTTGACAATTCCCGATATTTTGAGAACTTTTGTTGAACATATTGCTATGCAAACGGCAGAAAAAATTTCAGGACAAGAAGTTTTGATTACGGGAGGTGGGGCTTACAATAGTTTTTTAATCGATAGAATTAGTGCATTAACCGATACAAAAGTTATTATACCCGATCACAAGCTTATTGATTTTAAAGAAGCACTTATTTTTGCTTTACTCGGTTTGCTTAGAGATGAAAACCAAATCAATATTTTTTCTTCGGTTACAGGTGCGAGTATAGATCATAGTAGTGGAATTATATTTAATGCTTATTAAAATAGTGTTTAAGTTTTATAGAAAACTGAATTTTTTTCAGTTAATTATGAAATTTTGACTGGAAAAACTGACATTTTCTCGTAAAAGATATTCAAAATATAATTTGGTATTTCGTTTGATGAAGTTAAGTTGAGTTTAACCAAAAAAAATTAAAATTATGAAACCAGTAGTAAGAAAACCAATAAACGATCCTGTATTGTCATTTTTTGATGACTTTTTATCTCAACAAT
>JALSPZ010000141.1 GCA_026985675.1 Flavobacteriales bacterium | reverse complement strand
ATTTACCGGCAAATTTTGTAACCAGAAATCATCATCAATTTTAGTAGTTTTCTTAGGATGACAAGCTGTCATCAATAATAAAATACTTATGAATTGAAAAATGTATTGCCGGCTGTTCATCATTGGATTTTTACTCGTTTAATAATTTTACTAACAAACCTTCTTCGGTATTTTCTACTTTTACCAATTTTTTCTTACTCAATCCTTTGATAGATTTATCCCATTTTTTATTACTCAATCCGGTTTTTTCTTTCAATTCATTCAAAGCTACCGGATTTTTTTCTTTCAATAAATTAAGGACTTTCTTTTCATCATCGGTTAGTTCAACCGTTTTTTTCTCCGGTTTCATTTGCGGGAAGAAAATCACTTCCTGAATACTATCATTATCCGTTAGAAACATCGTTAAACGGTCAATTCCGATACCGATTCCCGAAGTAGGCGGCATACCGTATTCCAAAGCTCTGAGAAAATCGTGGTCAATATACATAGCTTCATCGTCGCCTTTTTGAGACAAACGCAATTGTTCTTCAAAACGTTCACGTTGGTCAATAGGGTCATTCAATTCGGAATAAGCATTTGCCAATTCTTTACCATTGACCATCAACTCAAAACGTTCGGTTAATCCTTCTTTTTCACGATGGGCTTTGGTCAGCGGACTCATTTCTTTGGGATAATCCGTAATAAAAGTCGGTTGCACATAATGATGTTCACATTTTTCTCCGAAAATTTCATCGATCAATTTTCCTTTTCCCATAGTTTCATCCACTTCGATATCCAGTTTTTTAGCAATTTCTCTTATTTCTTCTTCCGATTTTCCGTGCAAATCATATCCCGTATGTTCTTTGATAGCATCCAAAATGGGAACGCGTGGATAAGGTGCCTTGAAATCTATGATTTTATCGCCCATTTTTACTTTTGTATCACCTGTAACTTCTTTTGCAACTTTTTCCAGAAGCTCTTCGGTCATTCCCATCATCCAATTATAATCTTTGTAAGGCACGTATAATTCCATTACGGTAAATTCGGGATTATGGGTTTTGTCCATACCTTCGTTTCTAAAATCTTTGGCAAACTCATATACCCCGTCAAATCCACCGACAATCAAACGTTTAAGATATAATTCGTTAGCTATTCGCAAATACAAAGGAATATCCAAAGCATTATGATGCGTTATAAAGGGACGAGCTGCTGCTCCTCCAGGAATAGGTTGCAATACGGGGGTTTCAACTTCCAAATAACCTCTTTCGTTAAAGAAATTACGCATCGTATTGATAATCTTTGAGCGTTTGATAAAAGTATCTTTCACTTTATCATTCACAATCAAATCCACATAACGTTGTCTGTATCGTAATTCGGGATCTGAAAAAGCATCGTGAACCTTTCCATCCGCATCAATTTTTACAACCGGAAGCGGACGCAAAGACTTGGTCAATACGGTTAATTCTTTAACGTTTATAGAAGGTTCACCTACTTGTGTTTTAAAAACTTCTCCTTTTACACCGATGATATCACCAATATCCAAAAGTTTTTTAAAAACCGTATTATATAATGTTTTGTCTTCTCCCGGGCAAAGTTCATCACGATTGAGATAAATTTGCATACGTCCCGAAGCATCTTTCAATTCGGCAAATGAAGCTTTCCCCATAATTCGACGGCTCATAATACGTCCGGCGATTTGGATTTCTTTGCCATTATATTCATCAAATTTATCCAATATATCTTTGATTTTTGCCGTTACCTTATATTCGGCTGCCGGATAAGGATCTATACCTAAATCTCTTAATTTTTTCAAGGACTCACGTCTGACAATTTCTTGTTCGGATAACTGCATGAAAACTCTGTTTTAATTGTTTTTTGCAAAGATACACAATATTGGCAAACAAGCTGTGATTTTATAGAAATGAATTCTATAAAATCCTTCTGTAAATAGTGAAAAAATCATAGGTATATTTTTTTAATCTACAAAATTTGATATACATTTGTATAACCAAAAAATTTGATTATGCATATTGCTATTGCAGGTAACATTGGAGCCGGAAAAACCACGCTTACTACTTTATTGGCACAACACTTTAAGATGGAACCACATTATGAGTCGGTAGATGAAAATCCGTATTTGGAGGATTTTTATCACGAGATGGAACGTTGGTCTTTTCATTTACAAGTATATTTTCTCAACAGTCGTTTTCGTCAAATTTTGGAAATAAAAAAACAAAATAAAGATATCATACAAGACCGCACCATATATGAAGACCGATTTATATTTGCTGCCAACTTACATGCAATGGGGTTGATGTCGCAAAGAGATTTTATCAATTATTCTTCTTTATTCGATTTAATGGAGCTTATTGTAACACCGCCTGATTTGCTGATCTATTTAAAAGCTTCAATTCCAACTTTGGTTAGAAATATTCATTCACGAGGTCGTGAATATGAGAAATCCATAAATATCGATTATTTAAGTAATTTGAATGAACGCTATAATAACTGGATAGATTCGTATAACAAAGGCAAATTGTTGGTAATCAATGTTGATGATTTGGATTTTGTTAATAAACCAGAAGATTTAGGTTCCATTATTGAAAAAGTCAATGCGGAAATCCATGGACTCTTCTGAAAAACATAACAATCATAAAGTTTCACGCTACGTTTTTAAATTATACCGTTGGCGATATAAACATATTACACAACAGCAATATATAAATATTCTAAGTATAATTGTCGGTCTAATGAGTGGTATGGCTGCGGTTGTAATTAAAAACTTTACGCATCTTATCCAGTATTTTTTAGAATTTCATTTTATTGATGATATTCGAAAAGTCTTTTATTTTATCTTTCCTATCATCGGTATTTTGATTGTTGTATTGATTATAAAATATTTGGTAAAAAAACCGGTAGAAGAAGGTATTCCTTCCGTTTTATACGCATTGACCAAGCTCAAAGGATTGATACCTTCTT
>JALSPZ010000140.1 GCA_026985675.1 Flavobacteriales bacterium | reverse complement strand
AGAAATTTTTGGCGAAATAGAAGATGAACACGATAAAAACGAACTTTTTGAAAAACAAATTGATGAAAACACATTTGTATTGTCAGGCAGACACGAAATAGAAGAACTCAATGAAAAATATAACTTAGACATACCTGAGGATGAAAGTTATGAAACGCTAAGTGGCTACATCATAAATAAAATTGAAGAAATACCGCAAGAAGGAGACGAATTTGATATAGATAATTTTCATATTAAAATTAATAAGACAACACCTAATCAAATTTTAAAGGTTATTTTAAAAAGGAAAATGATTTAACTGGTTTTTCCATCGAATACGTCGTAAATTAATATCAATAAGCACCATTAAACAAATTTAGCAAATAAACAAGCACACCTGTTAAGCTAACATATAGCCAAATGGGGAAAGTAAATCTGGCTAACTTTTTGTGTTGTACCCATTTTTTTTGAAAAGCATTTTTCAGTGTAAACATAATCAATGGAATCATGCCGGCGGCTAAAATGATATGTGTCAATAAAATAAACAGATAAATTGCTTTTATAGTTCCGTTTCCACCAAATTTTGTAGGGGTATGTATGAAATGATAGAATAAGTATGAAATCAAAAATAAAAATGTGAATAAAAGTGATAAAAAAATGAAGCGTACGTGCTCTTTTTTATTTCCTTTTTTGATGTACGAATACGAAATAAGAAGTGAAATGGCTGATAAACCATTCAAAATTGCATTAAAAAGCGGCAGTTTATTAAACCTTTCAGGATGTTCAATTTTAATTGCAGGCATAAATATTGTAGCGGCAACTATTCCTATTAATAGTGCGGAAATAATATAAAATATGATATTTGTTTTATTTTTCATATCTCTTTAAAAAAATGTATTGTATTGATAATCGCAAAATTACAAAGCATTATAACAATAATCTATTATAACAATAAAAAATATCTATGATGCTATAAAAATATGTAATATTTGTTACTTAATTTTGTAACAATTATTACAAAAACAAAACAACAACCGTAAATGGACAATGCAATAATTTGTAAACTTTCTGATTATCAAAGATTAACAAAATTTAAAGTTGATATTGTTGTAGCTCTAACAGCAGTATTTGGGTATCTATTTTCAGGAAAGGTAATTGATATTAAAACAATTTCTTTTCTTTTTTTTGGTGGATTGTTGGTAACTGCTACGGCGCATATTATCAATCAAATGATAGAAAAAGATTTGGACAGGCAGATGAAACGTACCTCAAATCGTCCTTTGGTAAATGGAAAAATTTCACAAATTGAACTGATAATTAGTGTAATAGGATTTAGCTCTACGGGTTTATTTCTTTTATATTTGGTACATCCAATAAGTGCTTATATTTCTTTTGTATCACTAATAATGTATAGTTTGCTTTATACACCCTTGAAACAAATACATCGTATAAGTATCTACGTCGGCGCCATTCCCGGTGCTTTACCAATTTTGATAGGATATGTTGCCGCTACCGGTTCTATTGATAAAATAGCCATTTTGTTATTTGTATTTCAAGTACTTTGGCAATTACCTCATTTTTGGTCAATTGCTTGGCTTTGGCACGATGATTATACAAATGCCGGCTACGATTTATTGCCCGTAAAAGGTGGAAAAACCAATACAAATGCCTTATTAACTTTTTTGTCAGCACTCTTATTATTCCCGATTATTTATTTTTTGTTGCTTGAACATATCATAAGCAATAATGTATTTCTTATCCTGATATTATTGACGTCAATGTTTGTGCTTTCGGGATTTTTATTTTACAAAAAACAAAATAATATAAGTGCTAAAAGATTGATGTTAAGCTCAATAATATATTTGCCAATTGTACAATTAATAATAATATTTAACCAAAATTAACTGATAAATTATGAGAATTTTTCCTGAAAATGCTAGTAGCTATGGAGCAAATATTGACTTTATTTTCTGGTTGATAACAGGTGTTATAACTGTTGCCAGTATTATCGTCATATTTTTGATACTCTATCCATTGCTGACTAAAAACAAGAAACGAACAAAAAAAGAGATGTACGTCAAAGGTATTGGTTTTAAGGATTTAAAACTAATTTATCTAGGCATTTTTATTTTAGCGGTTGCTGATTTCTATTTTTTATATAGAGAGATGCCTTATTGGACAAAGATTGAAGAATCGCTCCCTAAAAAAGATTTACACGTTATCATTATGGGACGTCAATGGTTGTGGGAGTTCACCTATCCCGGTCCCGATGGAAAACTCTATACCGATGATGACGTAAAATCAATAAATCAACTTTATTTACCGGTTAACAAGGTTGTGCATATGGATATACAATCTTATGATGTAATACATGCGGTTTTTATTCCTAATGCGCGTTTCAAACAAGACGCTTTACCCGGCAGGAATATCACCCGTTGGGTTAAAATGACTAAAACCGGAAAATTCCCATTGACTTGTGCGGAAATTTGCGGAATAGGACACGCCAATATGAAGGCAACCGTAACCGTCCTGTCTGAAAAAGATTTTGAAAAACAATTAGCTAAACTTTATAAAAAATAATTTGACTATGAATACACATAAAAAACACGGATTTTGGCACCGATTTTTCTTTTCGCTGGATCATAAAGATATCGGATTTCAATATATGCTGACAATTTTTTTAATGGTAAGTATCGGTGGATTCTTTGCTTATGTTTTTCGTATGCACTTGGCATATCCTGATATGAAAGTTCCTTTATTCGGTTTGGTAACCAATAAAGATTACAATATGCTGATTACCAATCACGGTTTAATTATGATGATGTGGTTGGCGCTGGGAATGCTTTTGGCGGTTGCAGGAAACTTTTTAATTCCGATAATGATAGGAACCGACGATATGGCTTTCCCGAAATTGAACAAAATATCTTATTGGTTCTTTTTAATCAGTGTGATTCTGATGATTGCTTCTTTCTTTATGAAACGAGGAGGTTTCGGAGGCGGTTGGACGATGTATCCCCCTTTATCCGTAGGAGATTTCGGATACAATACACCGTACAAATCCTTTGCCGATAGATTTTTTACTGCCAATACCTTTGTGCTGTTGGCAATCACTTTTGAATTTATTTCGCTGTTGATGGGAGGGATTAATTTCTTTGTTACCACCTTAAACAAAAGAGCCAAAGGTATGACCTTGACACGTATGCCGATGACAGTATGGATGATAAACATTGCCAGTGTTTTGTTTATGTTTTCCGTAGGACCGCTTATTGCAGGTGCTTTTATGTTGTTGTTGGATATCAATGTAGGAACCGGATTTTATGATGCGTATCGTGGAGGAGATCCATTGCTTTGGGAACATCTATTTTGGTTTTTCGGACACCCAGAAGTTTATGTTATTTTACTACCACCCCTCGGATTTTTAGCGGATATCATCAGTAACAACAGCCGTAAACCTTTGTATGGTTATCGCTTTATTCTGAATTTGACGCTTATCGCCGCAATACTTTCTATGATGGTTTGGGCTCATCATCAATTTGTATCAGGAATTGACCCGCGTGCCGCTACTATTTTTAGTATATTTACAATCATTATATCTTTACCGTTTGCAGGTATTATTTTGGCATATATTGCCACGATTTGGAAAGGGAATTTACGCTTGAGTTTGCCGATGAAATGGGCTTTGGGATCGGTTACATTATTTACGCTAATCGGTGGATTTACAGGACTTTATCTTGGAGCGGCAGTCTTTGATATTTATGCTCATAATACTTCTTTTGTTGTAGCGCATTTTCATTATACTTTATTTCCAACGGTTATTTTTGGTAGTTATGCCGCTTTTTATTATTGGTTTAATAAATTTACAGGTAAAGAACTGAATAAATTTTGGGGAAATGTTCATTTTTGGCTGACTTTTATTTTCTTTAACGGATTTGCTTTTCCTTTGTTTTTATTGGGATTGGCAGGACAGCAACGAAGAATTGCCGATTATCGTCAGTTTGAATTTTTGATGCAAGACCCATTACCGCTTTATAGAAAAATTGCTACCATTAGTGCGGTTATTTTGATACTGTCTCAATTTATCTTTATCATTAATTTCTTTTGGTCAATGAAAAAAGGTAAAAAAGTAAGTTCTGAAAATCCTTGGCAATCCAACACTTTGGAATGGCAAACTTCGTCGCCACCGCCACACGGTAACTTTGAAACTTATCCGGTGGTTTATCACGGACCTTATGAATACAATCACCCAGATAGAGAAAAAGACTTTTTACCACAAAACGAAAAATAATTTATAACTATGAATACATCAATAAAATCTTGGAGAAACATTCCACAAGCACGCTTGGCTGTTTGGACATTGATTGCAGGAGAATTCGTCGTTTTCGGCGGTCTGATTGTTATGTATATTCTGAATCGCTTAAAATATGAATCCTGGGGAGAAATGGCTCAACACACCAATGTAATTGCCGGGACTATCAATACGCTTGTTTTACTTACCAGTAGTTATTTCGTAGTCAAAGCACACGAAGCCGCTATTCATAAAAACAAAGAAAAAGTAAAAATGTGGATTTGGTTTACAATCATTTGTGCTTTGCTTTTCCTTGGAATAAAAAGCTATGAATATACGCATGAGATTATGCACGGATTTACCCTTCCCGGAAAACATTTATTAGCAGAAGGCAAACACGTAGAAACGATGTATTGGTCGTTTTATTATACAATGACCGGATTGCACGGTTTACACGTTATTGGTGGGGCTTTGGCATTGTTTTTTGTGATGCGTCATGCAACCAAAACAGGAAAAGATTATCATCGTTTGGAAGCCGCCGGTTTATATTGGCACATGGTTGATATTATTTGGATTTTCCTTTTCCCTTTGATTTATTTAATTCACTAAAAAAAATATTTTTGTTATGAATACAAATTATACACAAGGATTGGAACACGAAGTTGTGGTGCCTTCCGAAAACGATTATCACGGACATCCCAATTATCTCAAAGTTTATATTTCATTATTGGTTTTATTTGCCATTTCGGTTGTTGCTTCGCTATTGCACAATCCTTTGATTATCTTTTTTGTGGTATTTGCGGTTTCAGTCATTAAGGGAACATTGGTATTGTTATATTTTATGCACTTGAAATGGGAACCGCTTTTGATATGGATTTTACTAGGATTAGCACTAATGGCATTGGCATTTCTCATCATCGGCTTGTATCCCGATATTGTACTAACGCATCGTTATGTTGTACCCAAAGGATAAAGTTATGGATATGACAATTGATAAAAAAGAATTTCAAAAAGCACCGTTAAGTAGTAGCATCATCGGAATCATTATGGTTATAGTGGTCGAAATGATGTTTTTCGGTGGTTTGATCAGTGCCTTTGTTTTGGCACAAGCCGGTCAAGTGGATTGGCCTCCTGCAAACCAACCGCGCTTACCGTTTTGGCTGACATTTGGCAATATGTTGATATTGCTTTTTTCGGCTTTTACTTTGTATAAATTTCTCAAAAACTTGAAGGAGGAAAATAAAGATAAAAACACTTTATTTCTCTTAACTATTGTATTGGGAAGCATATTTTTTATGATACAAGGTTACGAGTGGGTAAGAATCTTACTTTTTGGTTTAAAAACAGGAAGGGGATTGTTTACTTCATTTTTTTATACGATTATCGGATTGCATGGTTTTCACGTTTTTATCGGCTTGATATTATTGAGCTTTGTATATAATGTTATTCGAAAATCAGATGATATACATAAAATCAAAAATTATGCTTGGACAGCCGGTTTATTTTGGTTTTTTGTCGTATTGCTTTGGCCGGTTTTGTATTATTTAATCTATTGGGTATGAAAAAGTTAGTTCTTATTTTATTAATATTGTTTCCTTATTTGACTTTTGCTTGCAGTTCTTGCAATGTAAAATATACGGAAGCCGAAAAAAAAGCTTTTATCATTGCTACTTCACTATTAATTATCTTACCGTTTACAGTGTTTTATTTTATTTATAAATACATTAAAAAAAATTATTGATATGAGACTGAATTATTTATTGTTGTTGTTTTTATTACTAATTTACTCATGTCAGACAAAACCGGTAGCACATTTACCGGTTTTGTCAAAACATAAAATCGTTAATGGCGATACTATTTATCAGAAAATACCCGCTTTTGAGTTTATCAATCAAGACAGCTTGCCTTACAGTAGCAAAGAGTTGCAGGGCAGAGTTCACGTAGCTGACTTTTTCTTTACTTCTTGTCCCGGAATTTGTCCCGTGATGACCGGTCAGATGCAACGACTTCAAGAAATGACCACAGATTATCCCGATTTTCAAATTGTATCCTTTTCCGTTGACCCCGAACGAGATACACCTTCAAAACTGAAAGAATATGCCAAAAATCATCGAGCCGATTTAAAACGCTGGGTATTTTTAACCGGTCCAATGGATAGTATTTATAAAGTCGGTATCCAAGGTTATTATTTGGGAATGCAAAAAGATTCTACACAGCCCGGCGGTTATCTACATTCGGGGCGGTTTGTTTTGGTAGATAAAAACGGATTGATTAGAGGTTATTATGATGGCACTAATGTCAATGATGTAAATCATTTAGCCGAAGACCTAAAAGTTTTATTAAAAGAGAAATAATGCAACAAAAATATAACAAACAAATTGCCTACTGGTTGATTTTTGGTGGGCTAATGGTTTTATTGATGGTCATTATCGGTGGAATTACAAGATTGACCCATTCGGGACTTTCCATTGTTACTTGGCAACCCATCAAAGGAATTCTGCCCCCGATGAACGAAGCCGAATGGCAAGCGGCTTTTGAGGCTTATAAAAAAATTCCGGAGTATAATAAAGTTCATTTTTATTTCACTTTACAAGATTTTAAGCATATATTTTTTTGGGAATATTTGCATAGGATGTTAGGACGTTCATTGGGTATTGTATTTTTTATTCCTTTTTTATATTTCTTATTAACAAAGAAAATCAGAAGCAGAAAATTATTAAAAAGATTACTCCTTATTTTCTTTCTGGGAGGTTTACAAGGATTTGCAGGTTGGTATATGGTTAAAAGTGGCTTGGTAGAAAATACCAGTGTTGACCACGTGCGTTTGGCAATTCACATGAGTATGGCTCTTATAATTTTAACAAGCATATCTTGGACAGTTTTTGAATTATTATTTTATAGCAAAGCCAATATTGATACACCAAAAATTAATCATTCATTAAAATTTGTAATTACTTTGGTTGCTATACAAATCATTTATGGCGGATTGACTGCCGGTTTAAAGGCGGGTTATGTTTTTCCTACGTATCCCAAAATGGGCACAAAATGGTTTCCTGATATAGCCCGACAAAGTCTTATTAGCGATGGTATATTAAGTTTCATAAACTTTCCGGCTAGTGTTCAATTTGTACATAGATGGCTAGGTTTTATTATTTTATGTCTGTTATTATTTCAAATAATGAATGTACGAAAAATAAAAAACCGTTTATTGAAAAAAATATTTTGGTTTGTCATCTTATTGATTTCATTGCAATTTACTTTTGGCGTTTTTGTTCTTTTATTAAAAGTGCCAATTCATTTGGCTGTAACACATCAAGTAACGGCATTTTTGCTGTTTATCAGCTTATTGTTTGCTTATTATTTATCTAAAAGAAGAAGGAATATTTATAGTGTTTATTCATAAAGTACTTAATTTATTTGACTTTATAAACAGACACTATTTATATTCAAAAATGAAAATTTCGGTATTATAATTGAAATATAAATTCAAATCATTTTTATTTCAAAGGAATAACAAACATAATTTTAGTACCTGAGTTTCGTTGGGTCAAAATGAACAGTTCGCCCTTAATTTCAGTGGCTCTGTCTTGCATATTTGTCAGTCCGTTTCCTTTGTGTTTGGCTTTGTTTAAATCAAATCCTTTTCCGTTGTCACTTATGGTTATTTTTAATTTTTTATTTGCTATTTCCGAGTTTATCTCAATTTCGGTTGCATCTGCATATTTTAAAATATTATTGATACTCTCCTTTAAAATTAAATAAATATTCTGTTTTCTTTTGTCTTTAAATTGTTGATTTTCAGCATTTTTTATGTTTATTGTTAATTTGATATTTTTTGTATGAAGTATTGTATTAAAGTTGGTTTTGATTCTAAAAATAATATTTTCCAAAGTTTCCGGTTTCGGATTGATACCCCAAACTAAATCGGTAATTGAATCGGAAGCATTTTGCACCAAACTTTCTGATTTATCCACAAATTGAAGGAGTTCATCTTCATTTTTGTTTAGTTTTTGCTTGATAAACGCCAAATAAAACTTGATACTGTTGATTGTTGATGCTAAATCGTCGTGTAAGTTTTGAGCTAATTTATGTTTGATTTCTCTTTGTTTTATCAAAGCTTTTTGCTTGTTAAATTTTACCATAAAATAGTAGTATGTCAATAATACAATAATCAGAAAACTACTGACCGGCAAGACGTGTGCAAATATAAATTTATGATACAAAAAATACCAATTCTGAATTTCAAAGAACAAGAATAATGCGATTAAAATTAACCAAATTTTATATTTATTCAATCGAATGACATAAGTTAAAAAGCGTTTAAATAAAACTAGAACAATCAATACCAGAATGATTTTCAATAAGTTAAGTAAATTATAAGGATTTTTTAAAATATTAGTAAAATATCTGATTATCAATGCTTTAAAATGTTTAAATCCTTTTGTGTCTCTAACAATAATCTGTTGCGTTGATGACAAATTTTTGAGTATTTTTTCTTTTCCATTTGGAAATATTATCTTAATATCAATGCTTTTGTCCCTAGGAATATAAATAATTTGGTCGGTACTATTCATCGAAACATAACCTGAACCTGAACGAATTTCATCATAATAAATCAATGTATCTTTATTTGATAAATATGCAAAAACTTTTGAGCCTATCCCGAATTTATTATTCTGCATCAAATCGAATTTTAATTTGACGTATCGTTTATTAAATTTATTGTTTTTACTCAAAGTACTGCTTGCCCCCAAATAATTAGCCACATAAATATCCCATAAACCATTGTTGTCAAAATCTATCAAAGCCGAACCTGTGCTATATCCTTTGATATTGCCGCCATATCTTAAAGTTTCATCTTTAAATTTTTGATTTTCAAAGAGATAAAGTTTATTGCTTCCAACATTTGAAATATAAATATCTTTATTTCCATCGGTATTAAAATCGGCGATAACTGCACCATAAGTTTCCAAACTATCGATACCAATCAATTCAGAAGTTTTATCTTCAAAAATATTTTTTCCTTTGTTGATATAAAGTTTATTGCTTGATTTTCTGTTGGTTACAAATAAATCTAGTTTTGTATCATTGTTAATGTCTGCGAATACGCAAGCATTACTTTTTGAAAAATTTTCGCCGGCTGTCCCCGATTTTGTAGTGATATTTTTAAAATACCGTTTTCCTGTTTCTTTCCACATATTTTGGTACAGAATATTCGGTTTTGACCAGTTGGTAACGTATAAATCTATATCGCCGTCGTTGTCAATATCCCCGAATGTAGCAGAATTTCCACCTTTGGAAGTGTTTAGTCCGCTTGTTTTGGTTATTTCTGAAAATATTCCTGCTCCGTTATTCAAATATAAATGATTGGTGGTAAATTCATTAAGTACAAAAATGTCTAAATCGCCATCATTGTCAATATCTCCAAAAATGACGCCATTTGTTCTGTCTTTTTCCTTTCCTGCTGTGTTTGATATTTCTGAATAATCAACAAAATACTTGCCATTAATGTTCTTTAATAATTTGTTTTTGCCATTTAATACGCTGATATACAAATCTATATATCCATCGTTATCAATATCACCGGCACAGGCGCCCAAATCGAGTAAATTGCTTTTTTTATCTAAAATATTTACGTGATATTCTTTTGCTTTATCTGTAAAACTTCCCTTTTGATTGATGTATAAATGGTCTTCTTCAAAAAGTCCGCAAGTGAATAAATCCGTATATCCATCATTGTTAAAATCAGCGGCAACCACACCGTATTCGTCATCGGTAAGTTTTGCTTCACTGTGAAAATTGATATTTGTAAAACCTTTCCAATAATTGTATTTCGATTGCGGAATAATCGAATCCGTGTAGCAGTAAATAACCCCTATATACCCAACAGTGAATATATTTTGTTTGTATTTTAGCAAAGCATTAAAGGCAACATTTTCCTTGTGAAAAATTGTTTTTATTTTATTTTTTTCAGGTTGATATTGAAAAATAGTATGACGATTAAAGCCATATATTTCTTGGTTATTGGATATATATATATTGGATATTTTTTTCCATTGCTTTGAAATATTTATGGTTTTTAATTGCTCATTTTGGATTTTTGCAACGAAATCATTGCCTAGTAAATAGATAATTTTTCCTGATACAATTATATCTTTGACAGGTTTTTGTATAAGAATCTTTTTCCATTTTTGCCGGTAATAATGAAACAGTTCGCCGGTCTGATTAAGCATATAAAAATTATCCAAATTTATAACGGCTGTTTTAATAATTGAATTTCCGGTTGGAACGGATAAGTGTTGCCATTGGTTATTTTTCAATAAAACCAGTTCGCCATAGCTTGCAAAAATAGCATTGTCATCGTCTATAAATGTGAATGTTGAAATTGTATTTGCAACAGGATTATATTTTTTTTGCCATTTTTTGCCGTTCCAATACCAAATATCCGATTTTTGATAAGGGGAATTAGTCGTTACATAAATATTTATGGAATCCAATACAAACATTTTTCGAGCTTTTAAGTCATCAGAAAAATGGATAATCGTATCTAGTTTAAAATTGTCAAATTTAATAACTTCGTGTTCGCCTAAAATATATATTTTATCGTTTACTCGTTGAATATCAGTAAGATTTGAAAAAACATCAAGGTGAATATTTTGCCATTTCTTTTGCGAAAAAACCTTGTGATTAGATATAATCAGCGAAAACAAAGCAAAAAAGAAGTAATTATTTTTCAAAACTTAATCAGATTAGGTTTTCCAAATTTATTACTTTTTATTGAATATTACAATGACAATTTAAATTAATCCTTCACGAATAGCTTTGACAACGGCTTGCGATTTGCTATGCACTTGCAGTTTTTCGTAAATATGTCTGATATGGTTTCGTACTGTTTGAATACTGATAAATAATTTGTTAGCAATCATCTGATTATCAAAACCTTCAATTAGTAAATTAAGGATTTCAAATTCTCTTTTTGTCAAGGAATAATCATTATTTTGATTGTTTGGAATATGTCTTTTGAATAAGTTTAGAACCTTATTTGCAATACTCCCCGTCATCGGAGCTCCACCTTGCATACATTCATTTATAGCTTCAATAATTTGATTTGGATTTGATTTCTTCAATAAATAGCCGTTAGCTCCGTTTAAAATTGCTTTCATTATGCTGGTGTCATCTTCAAACATCGTTAGCATAATAATTTTTAAATTGGGAAATTTATTTTTTAAAACAGGTAAAGCATCAATTCCCGAAACACCCGGCATTTGAATATCCAACAATACAATATCTTCTCTACCTGACAAGCGTTTAATAGCCTCATTCGCCGAGGAAAATGACGCAATAAATTCAAAATCAGATGATAATTTAAACAACGATTCCAAGGCTGTTCTAAATTCAGCGTGATCTTCTATGATAGAAATTTTAATCATACGACAAAGATGCGACAAAAAAAACACTTTGTCAATGACGCAAATGTGCCATTTT
>JALSPZ010000139.1 GCA_026985675.1 Flavobacteriales bacterium | reverse complement strand
CTTGACGCCATTTTTTGACCAATGAATCATATTTTTTACTAAATGCTTCTTGTTTTTGTTTGAATATTTTTTCCTGATCTTTGATGCCTTTGTACTCTTTAAAAATCTTTTCAGTCTTTACAAATGCCGTTTTGGGAGGTTTTTGACAAGAAACGATTAATATTGCGATTAAAATGATGCTTAATAATTTTTTCATAACTGTTATTTTTTTGAGTTTACAAATTTACATAAAATTTTTGATTGGTCTAATCTCTAATAAATCGGACTAATTTCATTAAAAATACAAATGTACAAAATTATTAAAAATTTACATTGCAAGAAATAACTGACAGCGATTTTTATACGCTGTAAGTTGAGAGATATTTCAGTGCAGATAATCTTTTTGCCGTTATATTTAACTGAAGTTTCGGAGTTTGCAATTTATTAATATGTTAATCTATTGCAGAAAGAGATTTCTTACTATGTTCGGATACGATAGTAATCGGATGACAGAGCGTTGTTTTATAACGTAAAAGTTAAACGAATACGACTATATTCCGATAGTTATCGGGACAGAACGAAGCGACCTTAGAAGCATTTCCGACAACCATCGGAAGGATAATTTAATATTTTCAATTTCTTTTATTTACTCCGAAACTTCAGTATTTAATTGATAACACTTACGCACTTGGCTTAATTTTTACCAAATATTATGGCAGACCATCATATAATTTTTTAACAAAAATATACTAAAATCTTAGAATCTATATTCTTAATTTGATTATTGTTTTAGTTGTTATTTTCTGAATAAACAAACTTGTAAACCAACCCCGCCAAAACTGCACCTACAATCGGCGCAACCCAAAACAACCATAGTTGAGCCATTGCTTGTCCACCGACAAAAATTGCCACAGCCGAACTTCTAGCCGGATTTACAGATGTGTTTGTTACGGGAATACTTATCAAATGAATCAATGTTAAAGCCAATCCAATTGCCATTCCTCCAAAACCAGGTGATGCATTCTTGTGAGTTACTCCAAGTATGATGATTAAGAACATAAATGTCATAACGATTTCTGTTATTAATGCTCCCATCATTCCAAAGTTAACACCATAAACATTTGCATCATAAAAGTTCGTTGCAAAAGCACCTGGCGCTGAGCCAACTCCCGAAAAATTTGTGGCACTACTTACAATTAAATATAAAATAGTCGCTCCAAGAATTCCTCCTAATACTTGGGAAACAATGTAAGGTAACAAATCTTTTTTGTCAAATTTTCCTCCAATCCATAACCCTACAGATACTGCCGGATTAAAATGTCCTCCCGAAATATGCCCAAAAGCATAGGCACCTGTCAATACTGTAAGTCCGAAAGCAAGAGCCACACCAACAAGTCCAATTCCTATATTTGGAATTCCTGATGCTAAAACTGCACTTCCACACCCACCTAACACTAACCACATTGTACCGATAAATTCTGCTACTAATTTTTTCATAATTTTGTTTTTAATTGTTAATATATCTTAAATTTACGCAAAAATTATGAGCTGATATAATAAAAAAACCAGAATACATCTTTATTTAAAAAAATGCTAATAATGTATTTTATATTCAACTGATAACTTCAAAATTTCAGTAAATATAATATTGTCCAAGTTTTTAAAAGATATAATATCATATTCAAATGAGAGTATATCTCAGTATTTTTTATATTTTTACAACCTTATCATAAAGTTATCTTCTGCTTTCTCCTGTAATTGTTATAGTAGTTCCTGCGGAAGAAGTAGTTACATTGCCATGTGTAACATGTAAAATGTAATAAATACCACCTACTTTAACCCCTAAAACATCATCGTAATTAGCCGATGCTTCAGCTGAAACATTATCATAAACATTAACATCATTTCCATTTTCAATAGCAGTAGTTAAATCTTCAACTGTTGTTATATCTGTCCAATCATTAGAATTAAGAATGACCAATTTCGTTGCAGTATCTTTTTTTATTTGAGCATGAACAATTTTAGCATTATTAGTCCATTTTAACCCATAAGTGTCTAAACCGGTTGCCGAATTACCACCAATTCGTTTAAATTCAAAACTTTGAGGTTGAGCCAAAGGTGTTGCAACAGGAAACAATGCTGTTACTGTGAAAGTTTTTGTAAATTCCTGTAATTCGTCATCAGTAACATAAAAGGAATATACAATATCATTCGCTTTAATTCCATTTTCATAAAAATCATTTACGACAAATGTTTTATCAAAATTATAAACTTTTAACACTTCTCCCTGAAAATCACTTGTCCCATCATAATAAATAGATGTAACGTTAGTGCCATCTTCAAGATGTTTAATTTCTTTGATAACAAAAGTCTTTATTTTTGCTTCTGCTTCAATATTGGCATCAAAAACAACTCGGTCATTAGAGGTGTCATTGTCCTGAAAATTAATTTCTACAGAATCGCCATTTGTAAAACTAATATTTGGCAAACTTGTAGCGGTAGTTTCTTCCTGTTCTTTTTTACAAGAGTTTAAAGTCAAAATAAGGATTAATGATAAAAGACTTAGTGATTTTAAATGTTTCATAATTATAAATGTTTATTTATTACGCAAAGATACAACAAATTAAATAATTAAGACAATATGTTGTTAATTTTTTTTTCATTCCTTAAATCTGTAAGGATTTTAGTGCAAAAAGTCAAAATGTGTAATCTCAATAGCTATTTAAAAAAATCTAATATTTTTAATTTTTATTATATTTGCTCCGAAACTTTAGATAGTGTCTGTATATACAGTGCTTCATTTTTTAATTCATTTGACTTTATAGATAAACACTAGATATTAACACTAAAAAAAAAGCAACCTGTACCAATATAACACATAAATGGAAAAACGCATCAATTTTTATATTAACTTCTTTTTAAAAAACAATAAGTTCCATAACTTTATGACTTTCTTGTTGTTATCAATTTTGTTGTGGTTTTTTTCACATCTGGCGACAAATTA
>JALSPZ010000138.1 GCA_026985675.1 Flavobacteriales bacterium | reverse complement strand
TAAAAATAAATCCCCCAACCGAAGGAGAGCCTATTACAAAAGTAAAATTAGAAAATAGAATGTGGAATAAAAAAATGGAATTAATGGAAAAATATCGGAGATGATTAATTTCTAAATAAGAAAAAAATAAGGTTTAAAAACATGAGTATTCAAAAACCTATAAAAGGAAAATTGATTAGTAAAAATGACTATGACCAAATGTTGTTTGAAAGAAAAAGAAAATTATTTGAAAAAATGATGATGAGAAAAAGAAACTAATTAAAATTGAAAATATTACAATACATTTTATTATTCATCAGTATAAACTCTTTTGCACAAGAGTTTACTATTAAAGGGAAAGTAACCGACAGTTTAAAACAGCCGGTGGTTTTTGCCAATCTTATGGCGGAAGCTCAAAATGTGCAATTGGCTCCGGTATTTGCGATGACCGATGATAACGGAAACTATCAACTCCATCTGCTAAAAAAATATGCCTACAAAGTAAAAGTGCTTTCTATGGGCTATAAACCTATGGTTTTTCAAGTGGATAGTTTGTCAAATGATATAGTTAAAAATATTGTTTTGTATGAACAACAAAATCAATTGGAAGAAGTGGTCATAACGGCGGATATGCCCGTAAAAATTCAAGGAGACAGCATAGTTTACAAAACCGATAAATTCAAAACCGGCGAAGAACGTAAACTCAAAGATGTATTGAAAAAACTGCCCGGGGTGGAAGTAGATAAAAACGGCGGCGTTACCGTAATGGGTAAAAAAGTGAGTAAAGTATTGGTCGAGGGTAAAGAATTTTTTGGCGGCGGCACAAAATTAGCCGTAGAAAATATACCCGCCGATGCGGTGGATAAAGTCCAAGCCGTTAATGATTACAATAGTATCGGTTTTATGAAAGGATTGACCGACGAACAAAAAATGATTATCAACATCAAACTCAAAGAAGGAAAAAAACATTTTGTCTTTGGCGATTTGGTGGCTGGCGGAGGCAATGCTAAACATTATTTGGCAAAAGCCAATTTGTTCTATTACAGTCCGAAAACAAATTTGAGTTATATCGGAAATCTGAATAATGCCGGTGAGTCGCCGATGGATTTTCAAGACTTTATGCGTTTTGAAGGCGGAATTTCGGATTTTGGTAAAATGCGTTCGTCATTTCAGAATTTCAAATGGGTATCGGGTTTGCTTTTTCCCGAAAATTTTGTCAGTAAACAAGATAAATTCAATGCTTTGCAGTGGCAACAGGATTTTGGTAATAAAACGGAATTTAGTATTTACGGAATTTTTTCCAATCAAAATATGAAAACTGCTCAAACCGATGCAAATACCTATTTGAATAATAATACAACCGAAGTTAGATATACCCGTCAAAATCAAGGGACTACCAACGGAATTGGCAAACTGCACTATCGCTACAAGAAGAGTTTTCGTCAATATTTTGATGCCGAAATATCCGGTAATTTTAGTCGCTCTAATGCCAATGAAAATATTTTGTCCAACTATCTTTCAAACGAGAATAACATACAAAATAGCACCGACAACAATTCATTTTCCCTGCGCAACGACTTGATGTATCATTGGAAAATCAATAGCAAAAACACCATTCGGCTGCTCAACAATGTTTCTTATACAAAAGATAATCCTTTGAACAACTGGCAAAGCACACAAGCCATCTTAAACGGATTAATCAATTTGCAAAATGAAAATCCGTATCAAGTCAAGCAAAATATCGAGAACAGACAACTGCTTGTCAATAGCGAGTTTAAGCATTATTGGATTATTGATAACCATCAACATATTTATACAAGCATTGGAAATCATTGGAATAAAACGCATTTTCAATCCACAACTTATCAAGCTTTACAAAATGGCAACCTGAATAATTTTGCATCGCAAGGTTTTAACAACGATATGCTTTTGCTACAAAACGATTTTTATACCGGCATACAATACAAGGTTAAGATCGCTAAAAAAGTGATTGTTAAACCCAGCTTGTTTGCACATTATTTATTTTGGGATATCAGGCAAGTAAATCATTTGAAACACAATGTTTTTCATTTGTTTCCCGAACTGAAAATAACACGTGAAATGAGTATTTCCAAAAAAATAGAATTTGAATATAAAATGGAAAGCAAGTTACTGGCAGTTGAAAAATATCTACAAAATTATTATTTGAGCGGATTTTCGTCCGTTGTTACCGGAAATCCCGATTTAAAGGATGAAATACAACATTCCGTTAGATTTTCTTGGACAAATTTCAGTTATTTTCAAGGCACACAATATTATGTCCGATTAAGCTATAAATACAAACCCAACCCTATAAAATCACAGGTTTTTTATAGTGGTATTGACCGTTTTCGCAAACCTGTTTTGCTTTCTCAACCCGAGCAATCGGCAAATATTGCATTGTTTTTTAAAAAAAGTATCAAGAAAATTTACCTAAAAATTGCTCCGACTTATTTTTATAAAAAATATACGCAAAATATTCAAAATCAGTTAAATGATGTAAATTCATTAACCCAAATGTATAGTTTTGCCACAGGCACCTATTTCAAAAAATTCCCTAATTTTGATTTGGGAGCGGATTATACCATCAATCGAAATAATATAAATGGAGATGATAACTTATATCAACAAATTGTCCCAAATCTTGAAATCAGTTATGATTTTTTAAAAGGATTTATTTTTGAAGGAAAATACCGCTATCATATTTCTATTGACAATAATGAAAACAAAAATACATACCAAACGGCGGAATTTAGTTTGCATTATCAAAAAGATAATTATCCGTGGGGTTTTGAAATTTCGGGTAAGAACCTTTTAAACGCTTCGTTTGTCGAGCGATATTCCTACAACAATTTCCTTATTTCAAATACTTTAATTTACAAACAACCGCGATTGTTTATGTTTAAAGTTTTTTATAAATTGTAAGATTAAACTTTTCACAATCAGCATATTGATTACAGTTTGATATTATTTCAATCTCCTTTTTTTACTT
>JALSPZ010000137.1 GCA_026985675.1 Flavobacteriales bacterium | reverse complement strand
AAAAGTTTGTATCAAGACTTTTCCTTGTTCTTTTTTTCTACCGGCTCTACCGGCCACTTGCATCAACATCTGAAAACTGCGTTCGTCTGCTCTGAAATCGGGGAAAAACAACAGTTGGTCTGCATTCATAACCACAACCAAACCTACATGTTCAAAATCCAAACCTTTGACCAACATTTGAGTTCCGACCAAGATATCGGTTTCAAAGTTTTGAAATCTTGTCAATATATTTTTAAAAGAATTTTTTCCTCTGGTGGTATCGCTGTCTAATCTGTCTATGGTATGTTGAGGAAAAAGTTTGATTAAATCCGCTTGTATTTGTTCGGTTCCAAAACCCGAATATTTTATGGAGGGATTTCCGCAAGCGGGACAAATTACCGGTTTTTCAATACTGTATCCGCAATAATGACATTTTAATTTGTTTTGATGCTTATGTAAAGTCAAACTGACATCGCAGTGCGGACACTCCAAGACATAACCACAATCTTCACATTGTCCAACCGGAGCATATCCCCTCCGATTTTGAAAGACAATTACCTGTTTTTTTTGTTTTAATGTTGTGTCTATTTCTGTAATCACTTGACGTGAAAAATTCCCGTCCATTTGTTTTTTTTTCTTTGCCATTTTCAAATCCACTATTTCTATATAGGGAAGTTTTATATTGGCAAAACGTTCTTTGATTTCAATTAATTGATATTTATTTCTTTGGGTATTATAATAGGATTCAATTGAAGGAGTGGCAGAACCCAAAAGGATATCCGCATCAAAAAAATGGGTAAGCACAATAGCCATATCACGAGCGTTGTATCGCGGAGCCGGTTGTATTTGTTTGTAGGATACTTCGTGTTCTTCATCTACAATGATTAATCCCAAATCTTTAAAAGGTAAAAAAACAGATGAACGTGCTCCTAAAATAATTTGTGCTTTGGAGCTTCCTTCTTTTACTTGCATCCAAATTTCCCGACGTTCCTGTTGTGAATATTTTGAATGATAGACAGCTATTTTGTTGCCAAAAATTTTGACTAAACGCTGAACTAACTGCGTTGTCAAAGCAATTTCCGGAACCAAATACAAAACTTGTTGTCCTTTATCGAGATATTTTTGTATCAAATGAATATAAATTTCCGTTTTTCCGCTGGAAGTTACTCCGTGTAATAAAACGGGTTTGTTTTGCACAAAAGTTTGAATAATTTTATCCAAACTTTGTTTTTGAACGACAGATAATTCAAAAGCTTTGTTTGAAGCTTTTTCAAAATTTATCCGATCTACATTGGTTTTGATTTCGTATAAAATTCCTTTATTTATCAATCCTTTTAATACGCTTGAAGAAATTCCGCTTTCTTGCAATAAAATTTTTCTTAAAACCGGTTTTCCTTGTCTTTGAATTTTAAAAAAAATCATTAGTAAATGATATTGTTTAGGAGCTTTTTGTGCCAAATTATCCAATAAATCATCCAAATTTTTTCCAAGATAATCTTCATTAATTTGAATATAAATTTCGGTTTTGGGGCGATACTTTTCTTTAATTTCCTGTAAAGTTTTTATCATTCCTTTTTCTATCAAAGAATTGACTATACCGATAATTTTTTTCTTGGGCAAAAATTTTTCCAAATCTTTGATACTGAGCATTTTTTGCAACTCCAAAGCTTCCGTTACCAGATATTCATCATCAGTCAAAGAAAGATTTTCAAGGTTTTGTTCATTATTTAAAACCAGATAAGTTTCATGCTGTAACATAAAAGATCCGGGCAAAGCCGCTTTGACAACTAAGCCCAAGGGGGTGAGATAATAAGAAGCGATAAATTCAAATAAACGCCATTGATTGTTAGTTATGATAGGTTCTTTATCAACAATATACAAAATAGGTTTCGTGTCGTAATGCAAGGGTTTCTTTCGGTGTTTTTTATAAACTATTCCGGTTTGCACTTTTTGTTTTCCGAAGGATACCGCCACTCGCATACCGGAAATTAAGTATTGATATTCTTCCGAACTTACTTCATAAGTAAAATTTTTCCATAACTTCAATGGAAGCACAACATCGATATAATATTTTTCTTGTGAAGGCATGTTTAATCAAAAGATTGCAACATAATTAGATTGTGATAAGTTCCTTTCAATTCCATTAATTCTTTATGCGTCCCGATTTCGATAATTTTTCCTTTATGTAAAACGATGATTTTATCGGCATTTTTAATGGTCGAAAGTCTATGGGCAATGACAACGGAAGTTCTGTTTTTCATCAATTTGTCCAGAGCATCTTGCACCAATTTTTCCGATTCGGTATCCAATGCCGAAGTAGCTTCGTCCAAGACCATAACCGGTGGATTTTTTAAGATGGCACGGGCTATATTCAGCCGTTGTTTTTGTCCGCCGGATAATCGGTTTCCGCTATCCCCTATATTGGTATCGTAGCCCTTGGGCAGTTCCATAATAAAATCGTGAGCATTGGCTATTTTTGCCGCCCGTATAATATCATCCATAGATGCATTCGGATTGCTCAAAGCAATATTGTTTCTTACGGTATCATTAAATAAAATGGAATCCTGTGTAACCAGTCCCATTAAATTTCTTAAAGATTTTTTGGTCATATCCCGCAAGTCCACTCCGTCGATTTTTATGGCACCTTCATTTATATCATAAAAACGTAAAAGCAAATGAGCTATGGTAGTTTTTCCGCTCCCCGATTGTCCAACCAATGCTACGGTTTGTCCTTTTTGAACTTCAAAATTTATGTTTTTAAGAACATTTTCATCTTCATATTTAAAACTGACATTATCAAATTTAATTTCTTTGTCAAAACTTTTCTTTTCAATGGCATCCGGTTTATCTTTTAAGGGAGTTTCGGCATCCAATATATTAAAAATGCGCTCAACGGAAGCCATTCCTTTTTGAATAGTGTATCCTGCACGTGCTATTGATTTTGCAGGGGTCAATACATTATAAGCCAAAGCAATGAAAGCGATAAAAACCGCCGGGCTTAAACTTTTTTCA
>JALSPZ010000136.1 GCA_026985675.1 Flavobacteriales bacterium | reverse complement strand
ACATCATCAACTAAAATTTGACACAAAGTTCAATAAATTAAGCCAATTAAAAAAGTGTTTTGTTTAATTTTAGCTTAATTTTAAGTTTTTGTTGCCTTTTAAAATTTTGTTTATAACATTTGAATTAATCCAAGCAATCATATTCCGAATGGCTTTAAATTCTCCATCTTTATTGGCTTTTAAAGTAAGATAAATCCCCAAAGGAAGCAAAACCATAGTAGAAAGCCAAGGGGCGAGAGCCGGTGGAATTTTTCCTTCTTCGCCGGAATTTTTTCCAAACATATTGAGCATATAATAAATCAAAAAAATAATAATTCCTACAACAATAGAATAAGAATATCCGCCTTTTTTAATTATGGCACCCAAAGGTATTCCCACAAAAAACATAATGATAATGGATATTGGAAATGAAAATTTCTCAAAAAATGCTAAGGTATATTTGTTTTTTTGATGAGACTGATTTTTCAACTGTGAAACTTTTCTTTTGGCAAACATTTTCATAGTTTCTGCCTTATTTGCAGCTCGACTGTATATTTCTTCCAAGTCTCCAAGATTTACGATACTTGTATCTTTTAATATGACAGATATATTTTTATAATCTGAATTTAGTTGAACCGAATATTTTTTTATGGAATTTCTCAGAATAATTTCTTTGGAAACCGATTTTTTGGTTTGTAAAATATTTTTTTTAATAGTATCCAATTTTCTGTTGATTTCCAAAAAGTTAAGTTTCGGATTTCCAGAACCGGAACTTTTGTTAAAATCAACATTGTTAAAGGACGAAATATCGATATTTATTATATGTTTATCAAACTTTGTTTTCATAGCAGGAGATTCTTTTCGTCGTTTGTTGTTTTTTTCTTCCCTGCTTAATTCTTCATAAAAATAACCGTTTTTTAATTCCAATTGAATTAACTGATTTATGGAATCACTTCTGAAAATCCCGTTTTTGGCTATTATTGTTTTTTGAGGAATACCATTTACTTTTTGGTGAATAACAACTTCTTTGAGTTTGTTTTTTTCTTTGCCGTATTTCTCTCTTACATAGATATTAAAATTTTGCATATCCGTAAAAACTCCTTGTTTGATTGCTACACTAGGTTTTTTCAATCCGATTTTTTTACGCAGGTTACTAAATTTATAATTTCCGTAAGGAACAATCGTGTTAGCAAAAATAAAAGAGCCAATGGCTATTAAAATGATAAAAATCAAAGTGTATTTCATTGACTTTATCAAAGAAACACCCATTGATTTAATAGCGGTAAATTCCGATTTTTCCGATAAACTTCCATAAGTCATAATCCCGGCTAAAAGTGTAGCCAAAGGGATTACATTTAAAATTATCATCGGAGAGAAATACAGAAAAAATTTAAAAATAACCCAACCGCCTAAACCTTTTCCTGCAAGCTCGTCAAAATATAGCCAGAAAGTTTGTATAACAAAAATAAAAAATATGATTAAAAAAGCCGGAACAAATTTTTTTAAAAAACTGGTTAATATGTATCGGTCTATTATGGTCAATTTCTAATCCAATTCGTTGATGTAATAGTCTTTATATTTACTTTTGTTGAATTCAAATAATTTTTGCGGCAATATCTGGTTGGTTAAAAATTTAGTAAATTCAAATGTAATGATTGAACCGTCTTTTTCTTTGACAATCACATTATATATATTTTTATTTTGCATATCAATGCCTAACAGAATATATGATTCGGGAGATTTACTGTCTTTGGGAATAAGTTTTATATATTGAATATTTCTTCCTTTTATTTTTTGTTTAATATCCCAAAGTTTTCGGTAACCTTTTTCATAAAAAGTAAAAATTTTATCCGGAGTAAAAGCATCGTCATCTTTATGAACGGAAATGTTTATTTCTTCGTTTTCATGAATAATTTGGTATCGTTTTTTTCCGTCGTAAATATCGTCAATTCCCATATAATTGGCATGGAATTTATTACCTTGTATAAATACTTTCCCTTTGGTTTCGGATTTTACGCCGGCTTTTTTATTGGTTAAGGCATATTTGAATTCCGCTTGAATATTTTTATAACTTTTGAGTTTAGCTGTTACTTGGTTTAATAATTTAACTGCTCTCGGGTCATTTTGTGCGTGTGTGGAGATTATGCTAGTGCTTAAAATTATTAATAAAATAAATTTTTTCATAATGCTATTCTTTATTTTCTTCTTTTTTAAAAAATTCGTCCAAAGCAATGATATCCGTGATTAATACTTCACGTGCTTTACTTCCTTTAAACGGACCGACAATTCCGGCAGCTTCCAATTGGTCAATTAATCTTCCGGCTCTATTATATCCCAACTTCAATTTTCTTTGAAGCAAAGAAGCAGAGCCTTGTTGTCTTTCTACTACTATATAAGCTGCTTCTTTGAATAGTTCGTCTCTATTCTCGATATCATCATCAAAATTTGTGCCACTATCTTCGTCTTCTACTTCGGGTAAGGGGAATGCTGTCGGATAACCCCGTTGCGAACCGATAAATTCGGTTACACGTTCTACTTCCGGTGTATCAACAAAAGCACATTGTAGCCGTACCAATTCGTTTCCGGTGGAAATCAACATATCTCCTTTTCCTATTAATTGTTCTGCCCCACTGGTATCCAAGATAGTTCGCGAATCGATTTTGGAGGATACCATAAAAGCAATTCGTGCGGGGAAATTGGCTTTTATCATTCCTGTAATAACATTTACCGACGGTCTTTGCGTAGCAACAATCAAATGAATTCCTACCGCTCTTGCCAATTGAGCTATTCGAGCTATTGGAATTTCTATTTCTTTTCCGGCGGTAATCATTAAATCGGCAAACTCATCAATAACCAATACGATATAGGGCAAAAATCTGTGTCCTTGTTCGGGATTCAATAGACGTTTTTTGAATTTATCATTATATTCCTTGATATTTCGCACCATAGCTTTTTTGAGCAAGTCATAGCGCATATCCATTTCTTTGGTCAATGAATTAAGCGTTTTGACTACTTTACT
>JALSPZ010000135.1 GCA_026985675.1 Flavobacteriales bacterium | reverse complement strand
TCCGTCTTGTTCAAGTTCCACAATAAAAGTTTCTTGAACCGTATGCACCGAACGGGATATCCCGAATGGATATTCCATTTCCAAATTATAATGATATGATTTTATTTGCATGTGTTAATTTATAAAAGACAAATATCGGAAATATTTTTAGGTTTGGAAATATTTTTTTAAATTGATTTTTATTTATTTAAGAGTTTGGTTACTGCTTACATAATTTTATATCAGCTTATCAAAAAAGAATTACCCTCCTCTCATAACGAAAAACTTTCCCTACGTTTTTTAAAACGTTTTAATTAATTTCCGAAAGCTATCGGAATAACAATTAAGCATTAACAATTAACCACACTTACTATACCCGCAGCTCTTACAAACCAAGCAACCTTCTTCGTAAACCAATCCTTCGGGGTCGCCGCATTGCGGGCATTTTTTGTCTTTGGGTTTGGTGCCGTCTTTGATATAGCGTTTAAGGGCTCGGGCAACTCCGTTTTTCCAGGTATTTATAAAATCGTCATAGAGATTGAGTCCTTCAATGAGTTTTACCACTTCGTGCATCGGCATTCCGTGTCGTAAAACGCCCGAAATGAGTTTGGCATAATTCCAATATTCTTTATCAAACGAACGCGAAAGCCCTTCAATTGTAATTCTATAACCCTGTCTATCAATAAATTGAAAATCGTATCGAGATTTACCTTTTTCATCTTTGTTTTTGATTACCCAACCTTTTTTAACCCAATTCGGCAGGTTAAAAACATCTTCCATTTTACCGGTAAAAATTTCATAGGGACGATCGTCAATCAAACCCACAACGGCAATCCAATCTTCGGTTTTGTTTTTGAAACGTATAATATCCGCTTCAATTTTTTTCGGACGTTTTTCGGGAAAAATATGATTTTTGCTTTCTTCATCCTTCTGTTCTTTTTTATCATCAGTAGAAACCAGTATACCACTACGGGAACCATCCCGGTAAACAGTAATACCTTTAAGTCCTTGCTTCCAAGCTTCCACATAAATATCACTGACTTTCTTAACACTCACATCCGAAGGCAAATTAATGGTGGAGCTAATGGAATGTGTAGTATATTTTTGCACCAGCGCTTGCATTTCTATTCGTTTTTTCCAATCGATTTCGGGAGCCGTAGCACCAGCATAAGGACTTTCGTCAATATTATCATTTCCTGTAATTTCCATCCATTTTTTTAAATTGTGATGATAAACCGTAAATTCCTCAAAGGCATCCCCCATATCATCAACAAAATCTATTTTGGCATTCGGGTCTCCGGCATTGACTTTTCGTCTACGCTTGTAGGATAACAAAAATACCGGTTCAATTCCCGACGAAGTTTGTGCCAACATACTCAAAGAACCCGTGGGCGCAACCGTGCTTATGGAAATATTACGTCTGCCGTATTTCATCATACGTTTGTATATTTCGGGAAATTCCTTTTTTATCATCTGAACAAACTCGGATTCTTCCTCTGTTTTAGTATCAAAAATTTCAAATTTTCCCCGTTCAATTGCCATATCGATACTGCTATCAAATTCCGCTTGCATTTTGATTCGCATAATTTCATCTACAACTTTAAGTGCTTCGTCTGAATCAAATTTAATCCCGAGAGCGGCAATCGTATCTGCAAGAGCGGTAAAACCCAATCCCGTTCTACGCCCGATTTTTCCATTATCGCGTAAAAGTTCCCAAGTTTCGCGTTCAACACTTTTTATATGTTCGGGTTCGGGGTCTTTATCTATTTTTTGCAAAATCCTATCGACAGATTCCAATTCCAAATCTACCAAATCGTCCATTAATCGTTGGGTTTCATAAACAACTTCATAAAGTTTATCAAAATTAAATTTTGCTTTATCCGTAAAAGGATTTTCAACAAAGTTAAAGAAATTAACCGCTATCAACCGGCAGCTATCTCCACCTTGCATAGCAATTTCACTACATGGATTGGTAGATACGTTTTCAAAACCGGGATACATAGACGAAGTGGAATACTTGTGTTGTCTGTCCCAAAAAATCAAACCCGGTTCGGCGGTATTGTGAGCCGATTTTACAATTTTATCCCAAAGTTGTTTGGCATTTACGCTTTTGGTAATTTTAGGTTTTTCTGCGTCAATAGGCCAACGCAAAGTATATTCCTTATCTTCAACAACGGCTTTCATAAATTCATCCGAAAGTCTAACGGAAATGTTAGCACCGGTTACTTTTGTAAGATCTTGTTTTACGGTAATAAAATCTTCAATATCGGGATGTGCAATATCCATAGTCAGCATTAGCGCTCCTCTCCTACCGTTTTGAGCTACTTCGCGTGTGGTAAATGAGAATCTATGCATAAAAGAAACCGCACCTGTGGTAGTACCTGCCGCATTGGAAACCGTTGTATCCTTGGGACGAAGTTTGGACAAATCCGTTCCCACCCCACAACGACGTTTAAAAAGTTGAACCAATTGTTGGTCCGTATATAAAATTCCTCCGTAAGAATCATAAGGAGCGGGAATAACAACGCAATTCGAAAGCGAAGCAATAACTTCCCGATTTCCAAGGCCGAACATTATGCTACCTTGCGGAATCACATATTTAAAATTTTTAAAAAACGAGTAGATTTTATCATAAGTGAGTCGATTACGATTTTTTCCGTAAGCCGATAACCCTTCGGATTTCTTTTGCGGATATTTTTGTTCGATACGGGCAAATTCAGCCGCCATCCGACGGTGCATATCATCCGGAGTTTTTTCCAAAAATTCACCCTTTTTGTTTTTCAAAGCATATTTATTGATCCAAGTGGTGGCAGCCAATTCATCGCCGTTAAAATATTTCAAACTTTCTTGCAAAACCTCATCAAAAGTATAAGTTTTTCGAGTTTTTTTTCCTTTTAATTGCTTAGTCTCACTTATCATTGTTGTTTGTTTTGGATTTAGGGAAGGTAAAATTACGAGCAATTTCTTAAAATTTTAACAAATATCCCTTTTAATTATTAACAACATATTGTTAAAAAGTT
>JALSPZ010000134.1 GCA_026985675.1 Flavobacteriales bacterium | reverse complement strand
CTGGCAATTTTTTTGATTTATGAAGCGATTATGCGTTTTATACACCCGAAAGAAATTCACGGAAATACGGTTATTTGGCTGGCATTATTAAGTATAGTTTTAAACGGTTTAAGTGTTTTGTTGATAAAATCGGATGCCAAAGACAATATCAATATGCGTTCAGCATATTTGCATCTATTTTCGGATATGCTGACGTCCGTTGCCGTATTAATCGGGGGATTGTTGATAAAATATAAACATTTTTATATAATTGATCCCATACTCACCTTACTCATTGCCGGATATTTGTTATTTATGAGTTGGGATATTTTGAAAACTTCATTGCGAATCATTATGCAATTTGCACCGAAGGATATTGAAATTGCCGAATTGGAAAAAGAAATCACCAAAATTGAAGGCGTTAAAAACATTCATCACGTTCATATTTGGCAATTGAATGATAAATCGTATCATCTGGAAGGACACGTTGAGTTTAATAAAGATATCAAATTGTCGGAATTTGATAAAATTTGTGAAAAAATAGAAAACGTTTTATTGGAAAAATTCAAAATCAATCATACCAATATCCAACCCGAATGGCATCGGGACGACCCGAAAGAGTATATAATTCCGGATCATTAAAAGAAAATGATTAATTATGGATTTGGTTGATGATAAATAATTTGCTTTTTAATCTTTTAATAAAAAACAAAGCATAACAATTTTTAAAACAGTATAAACTGCATTATTTTCAGTTATTTTATGACATTTTGTAAGAAAAACTGACATTTTATCTATTTAACATAATATGGTAATAAATTTGATACTATTCATACGAACTTTAAAAATAAATCCAAATGAAAACAAAAGAAAACAAAAAAAACAACCAAAAGCCACAAAAGGCAAAAATTACAGATCAAAAGTTACAAGATAATATTAATCAAACAATGCAAAATGATTTTTCTGTAAAACAGACAGAAGAAGTTAAAAGAGCTATTGATATATTAAGTCAAACAAGTAAAGTAATTGATTTGATAAAAAATAAAAAAAATGATGAAGCCAAAGAAGAATTGGCTAAAATCATTGGAAGTTTGGAAATTTTGATTACAAAAGATCCAAAATTAGGATTAATACCTGTTGATATACGTTCCGAAATAGTTGATGCAGTTGTTGATATACCCACTGCGGAATCTATCATAGAAACTGTAAAAAAAGCTATAGATGAAGGATATTATCAAGCTGCAAAAGAATTATTGGAAGGATTGACAAGTGCTTATATAATTTATTTCTATATGTTACCCTTGGCAACATATCCAGATGCCATGAAAATTGCTGCCGGTTTATTGGAAGAAGGTAAAACAGATGAAGCAACAGTTATATTAATAAGATCTTTAAACACTTTAGCAATTCAAAAAATAGAAATTCCTTTACCCATATTAAGAGCTGAAGAATTTATAAAACTAGCCAAAAAAATGATGGACTCTGAAGATGAAAATAAAAAAGATGAAGCTAAATTATTCTTAGAAAATGCAGAATACCAATTGGAATTGGCAGAAATCATGGGATATGGTAAAAAAGATAAAGAATACAAAGAATTGTATGAGGCTATAAAAATATTAAAAAAAGCAATAGGTGAAGAAAAGGAAACAGAAAAAATGTTTACCGATTTAAGTGAAAAAATTAAAAATTTCAAAGAAAGATTATTCTTTAAAAAATAAATAACTAACATTTAAAAATTAAAAGATATGAAAACAATGAGAAATGCCATACTAAGTTTATTAGTATTAGCCATGGTTAGCACCGGATGTGCACAAGAAAAAACAGGAAAAACAGGTGAAAAAAACAAACAAGAAATTCCTGTAAAACCTAAAGCTCCCAAAATGAGCAAAGAAGAAATGCAAAAGAACTTAACGGAAAATGTAAAAAACGATTTTGAAATCAAAGAAAACGAAAATACTAAACAAGCTTTACAAATTCTGAATGAGACACAAAATGTATTAAATTATATTGCAAAAAATAAAGACAAGAAAGCCAAAGAGGAATTAGCTAAATTGATTGGTGAATTGGAAATTATGATTACCAAAGACCCTCAATTAGCATTGGTTCCGGTAAATGTTTCTTATGAAGTAAATGACGCAGTGATAGATATTCCGGCAGCAAAAGCAATTACAAAAGCTGCCCAGGAAGAAATGGATAAAGGATATTATCAAACGGCAAAAGAAATAATGAATACACTAACCAGTGAACTTAAAATCAAAACTGCGTATTTGCCTTTTGCCACTTATCCCGATGCTATGCGATTGGCAGCAGCATTATTGGAAAAAGGTAAAAAGCAAGAAGCTGCTGCTATATTGGTGCAAGCATTGAATACCTTGGTTGTTCAAGAAGTTAAACTACCATTACCTGTTTTAAGAGCAGAAGAATATATTAAAGCAGCGGCTATAGCAATGGCAGGAGATGAAAAAGATAAGAAAGAAGTTGCTATTCTGTTTTTAGATAATGCAGAATATCAATTGGATTTGGCAGAAGCCATGGGATACGGCAAGAAAGATAAAGAATTTAAAGAATTACATACGGTAATAAAAGCACTTAAAGAAGATATCAAAGGCAATAAAGAAACCAAAGCCAAATTTGATAGTCTAAAAGAAAAAATCAAAAAATTTAAAGAAAGATTATTTTATAAGAAAAAATAATGTTAAAATAAAAAATGCGTAACGCTTGTTACGCATTTTTTTATATATTTGATTGTATAACTTAAAACTCAACTATTATGAATGAACAAAATCAAAAACAACAACAGGAAATTTTACCCAAAGGTTCATTAAGCACCAAACAATGGTTAATAACTTATTTAATTCTCTTTGTAGCAGGATTCATTCCATTGTTGCCCATAATTTTGTTATTATATTGGGCTTTTTCTGCCGATACGCCTATTTGTAAGAAAAATTGGGCAAAAGCATCTTTGATTTTTACTTTAATAGTCCTTGTATTTGTTCTTATATTTGTTGCAATATATGGAGCAAGTAT
>JALSPZ010000133.1 GCA_026985675.1 Flavobacteriales bacterium | reverse complement strand
GAAATCCATAGGCGTTAAAATCCATTTCAACACCAAGGTAGGCAAAGACATCTCCTTCAAGGAAATATACGACAGCCACGATGCCGTTTTCCTCGGTATCGGCTTGCAACAAGGTTGGAATTTGGGCATCGAAGGTGACGACGCACCGGGCGTTTGGGCTGCGGTTGATTTCCTCGGAAAAGTAAATGCGGGAGAACCGGTGGATATCGGCAAACGCGTGGTTGTGGTTGGCGGCGGCGACGTCTCGATGGACAGTTCGCGCGTAAGCCGTCGTCTGGGTGCCGAAGTTATCCAATTATACCGCCGGCGTATGATAGATATGCCTGCGGACACCGAAGAAATCGAAGGCGCGCTCGAAGAAGGCGTGAAAATTGTCGAAAAGGCCATTCCTACAAGAATTATTAAAGGAGAAGACGGCAGGGTGAAAGGTATCGAATATGTGAAAGCACAGCTGGTATCCGAAAACGGCGGCCGCCCGCGTCCCGTCCCTATCGAAGGCAGCGAAACCGTTATCGAATGCGACAGCGTGATAGCCGCCATCGGACAAAAAGCCGATTTCAGCCTGTTGCCCGAAGAGGTTAAAAATGCTTTGGAATTCGTCCGCGGCAAGATAAAAATCGATGATGAAAGACGCACCGGCTATCCCAAACTATGGGCCGGCGGTGATGCGGTCAAATACGGCCGTGTGGATGCCATTTCCGCCATCGCCGACGGTTATAACGCCGCCGAAAGCATTGACAGGTATTTTGGGGGATATAAAAAGTAAAAAAATCGGCCTAAAAAAGAATTTCACTATCAGTTTCCGTCAAATATTTATACTTGTTTGCCCTCTTACTAATCATTCAGCTTAAAAAAATTTTATATAGATTAATGCTATGATTATTTTATTATGCCAACATTAGCTTATTAATAAAAGCTAAATAGTAAATTGGTTATTCTTATATAATAAAAGGATATTCATTCCATTCTTTTCCCAAAAATATTCTGCCGTTTTTTTTCTTACTTCTTTTTACCGCATCGGCTCCCCAGGCACCCCATTGTTTAAAGAAAAATGCTACATTTTGCGCCCTACATTGATGAAATATTTCTTCTACCCAATGCTGTTTCACCGGTCTTGCTCTTTTTCCAGATTCTCCACCGACAATCGCCCAATGTATTCCGGAAAGGTCTAATTCACCAACCGGCCCAATCAGAGGCTCGAAAGAAATGAAACGAATTTTTGCCTCTATATGCTTTAGTGTATCTATTCGATATTTGAATGTTGCATTCTCAACAGTCACACCTAACCATACATTTTCAGGCATTTGCTTATCATGAAAATATTCAAACATTATTTTATCCCTTTTAGTGAGAATTTGATAAATATGTTGAGGTGTTTTTCTAATGATTTCAAAGATTTCGTCCAAATATTCAAACGGCATTTTTTCATGAAAAAGATCACTCATTGAATTGACAAAGAACTTTGTAGGTTTTTTGATTTTAAGAGGTTCTTGTAAGCGTTGCGGTAAGATTTTAAATTTAAAACCTTCCTCATAACCTGGCACCCCCATAGCTTTTAAGCGCTTCGCAAAGCTTTCGGCGTAGCAAAACTTACACCCGGGCGAAACTTTATCGCATCCTATGCTAGGATTCCACACTCTCTCCGTCCATTCTATTTTGGTGGTTTTCATTTTTGTTTTTTCTCTATTATTTGGCTTGCAATTGTTAATGCTGTTTTGTTATTGGAAGCAAACACAAAGTGATAAATCGGAACATTTTTGGAATTCCGCAATACAAGCGGTTGTTTTGTTACATATTTAAATATCTTCTTTAGATTTTGAACATAAATTTTTGCTATTTTATGAATTGCATCTTTGGTTTTTTCTACAATACCTATATCACCAAATAGAGTTCTGTCGGTTTTTTCTTGATAAAATTCTTTTCTTATTTCTTCTTCTTGTAAACCGAAATAAGATTCTAATAATTCTATGTGTTGCAAGTCGCCCTTTTTGTCCAGTAATCTGTTAATAATTACCCCCGAAGGAACCAAAATCCATAAATCAACTCTTTTATCTTTAAGAGGCTCAATACTTGACCATTGAATTTGCATTCCGAAAGGATCAAGGAAAACAAGTGCTGCTTTTTGTTTATCCAATAATGCTGCAAATTTTAGAAGTTGTTCATTGACATCTCCGTGTATGAAATGGCAATTGGAGGTTATTAAGTTTTGTTCCAGTAATTTTCTTTTTAGGCTTTCAATGTTATCTTGGTTATTATCTACAAAATAGTAGTAATCAAATTTAAGGGCTAAGCTTAAAACTCTTTCAACAGAGCCTTTATAGACTTCTGCCTCTTTATTGTAGTTGAAATCTTTAAATAAATTTTCTGTTTCTTGGCTCAAAAACCTGCTACCGCTTCCCGCAAAACCGTCAAAATAAATAGTTGTAGGCCAGCCGTTATATTTTCGTTTTTGAGAGTGCATAATAGCAAGATAGGCATTTACATATTTCTCAAAAGCATCAAGCTTTTGATTTGTCCAATCACCTCCCCAGGCTGTTTTATTTTTAACCATTTTATTGTTAGTCTAACGGCGGTGTTTACAAATATATACATTATTTTTTATAGTATTTCCCCCTCAACCACCTTAACAGACTCCAATTCCTTCATTTTTTCCAAATTTCTTCGCACAGGATGATTTTCACTGTGCAATTCCGCAAAAACCTTGTCTATGATTTTTTGTTTTTCTTCTTTGGACATTTCTTGCGTGATTTCGGGTAGATCCTGCAAATGTTTAAGAATTTCACAACCGGCTTGTTTTATCTCTTTTTCAAAGTAGAGTTCATAGACCATTCCGTCTATGATTTGTTCAAAGTAGAAACTTTGCGTGTCGTTATCCTGCGATTTTAGGAAAAGGATGTAATCCACAAGGGTTTTGAAGGGTTTTTGCTGGGATTTCGATATGCGGGGAATGGGAAGATTGTTAATCATATCTTTGGTAAAATTGATGCCAGTGTTATAACTTGATGCTGAATATCTTTG
>JALSPZ010000132.1 GCA_026985675.1 Flavobacteriales bacterium | reverse complement strand
GTAAATTTAAATATATGAAATATAAAACCAAATTTATAAAAAAGCCGGCAGATACCCTTACACCCGTGAGTGTTTTTCTACGTATGCGTGATAAGTATCCCGAAACGCTATTATTGGAAAGCTCCGATTATAACAGTAATAAAAACAGTTTTAGTTTTATAGTTGCCGGGGCTTTGGAAGTATTTAAAGTTCAAAATAATAAGTTGTTTATCAATAATCAACCTGAAAATTTGGATGATAAATTGCGATTAAAATCCGAGCTGAAAAATTTTATAAAAAACATATCGGTTGAGCAAACCGATAAAACCAGGCAGTTTAACGGATTATATGGATATACTGGATTTGAAGCGGTTAAGTATTTTGATAGCTTGGAATTTTTATCCAAAGATAAAAAAGACGATATACCCGATATGCAATATGGTTTTTACCGGTATATTATTGCAATAAATCATTATAATGACGAAGTAATTTTGTTGGAAAATATTCCGGAAGGAGAACAAGAAAATCTAAAAGATTTGGAAAATTTGGTGTTTTCAAGAGGAATAACCCGATTCAGATTTGAAGCTGGAAATGACGAACAATCCTTTATAACCGATGAAGATTTTTTGGCGTTAGTTCAAAAAGGAAAAAAATACTGTCAGTTGGGGGAAGTTTTTCAAATAGTTTTCTCGCGACGTTTTAAACAAAGTTTCAAAGGAGATGAGTTTAATGTATATAGAGCTTTACGCTCCATAAATCCATCGCCCTACTTGTTTTATTATGATTATGGGAGTTTTAAGCTTTTCGGTTCATCGCCTGAAAGTCAGTTAGTAATTGCCCGGGGAGAAGCCAAGCTCAACCCGATTGCAGGAACGTATAAAAAAACCGGAGACGAATCGGAAGATAAAATTTTGGCGGTAAAATTAAGTCAAGATCCAAAAGAAAATGCAGAACATACTATGTTGGTAGATTTGGCTCGCAACGATTTAAGTAGATTTTGTTCTCATGTTGAAGTAAAAAAATATAAAGAGATCCAACATTTCAGCCATGTGATTCATATCGTTTCGGAAGTTACAGGTAAGGTAGAGAATAGGAACAATTCAATTGATATATTCGGAGCTACTTTTCCGGCAGGGACTTTAAGCGGGGCGCCTAAATTCAGGGCTTTGGAATTAATTCACCAAGATGAAAAACACGAACGTAGTTTCTATGGCGGAACAGTGGGCATCATAAGTTTAACGGGAGATATCAATACGGCAATCACTATACGATCTATTTTGAGTTATAATGGGGAATTGCATTATCAAGCAGGTGCGGGAGTAGTTGTGGATTCCGTCCCCGAAAAAGAATTGAAAGAAGTGGATAATAAATTGGGAGCAGTAAGAACAGCAATTCAAATGGCAGAGAAAATTTAATTATGGATTGTTTGTTTAAATGTTTAGGGTAAATTTTGCGATACTTTGCGTCTTTGTGGTTAATAACAGGAAAAGAACTATTTATTAGAAATATGAATGGAGACATTAAGTGCTTTTGTTGAAACTAATTTTGTTAGGTTTTACATATTTTATTTGTGGATTTGACAAAGGAAAAGCTAAAAATATATAAACTATAAATTTTTTATAAAAATCATGAAAGAAAAGATATTAATCTTGGACAATTACGATTCGTTTACCTATAATTTGGTGCATTACGTCAAAGAGCTGACCGACGCAATGGTTGTAGTTAAAAGAAATGATGAAATAACGGTGGAAGAAATGAAAGACTTTGATAGAATTATTTTTTCCCCGGGTCCCGGCATCCCCCAACATGCGGGAATTATGATTGATGCCATACGAAAACTTGCTCCGCATAAGAAAATGCTGGGCGTTTGTTTGGGACATCAAGCCATTGGGTATGCCTTTGGCTCGGATTTGAAAAATTTGGAAAAAGTGTATCATGGCGTCAAAACTCCGGTTTTGATTACCGACACAAAGGATAAGATTTTTAGTAAAATCCCTTCAAAAACAGAAGTAGGTCGATATCATTCATGGGTTATTGATAAAGATACTTTGAGCAATGATTTACAAATCACGGCAGAATCCGAAGATGGACAAATCATGGCGATAAAACATAAAAAATTTGATGTCTGGGGTTTACAATTTCACCCGGAAAGCATCATGACGGACGAAGGAAAGCAAATGATTAAAAATTTTTTGGAAATATAGAAGTCAGGTGACAAAAATGTTAAAAGACTCTAATATGAAATTTGAGATTTTTTATTAAAAACGTGAGTTCGACATAAAAAAAATTATTTATTTTTAATAAACTTTTGATTTTGAATATGTTATATAAAAAAATAAAGAAATATAATTTAATTAGCAAAAAAATGTATTTTGCTTCGATTCTTTTATCGAACTCACGTTAAAAAAGAACAAACACACCCCTAGCCCCTCTCGTAGAGGGGAGCTTGGAGAGAATGTAAAAAAATAAAAACTATGAAAAAAATATTGGAAAAACTATTTAATCAATACAAACTTTCAAGTCAAGAGGCGGAAGATGTATTGAAAAAAATTACTTCCGGAAATTATCCTAACGAGCAAATTGCAGCTTTTTTAACGGTTTTTAATATGCGACCTATTTCGGTGGACGAGCTCAAAGGTTTTAGAAAAGCTCTTTTGGATTTAGCCATACCCGTTGATTTGTCCGCTTATGAAACTATTGATATGTGTGGCACCGGAGGCGATGGAAAAAATACTTTTAATATATCGACTTTGGCTTCTTTTGTAGTAGCCGGAGCGGGCTACAAAGTTGCCAAGCATGGAAATTACGGAGTGTCGTCTGTCAGTGGTTCGTCCAATGTGCTGGAAGCTTTGGGCTATGAATTTACCAATGATGAAAAGATTTTGCAACAGCAAATAGAAACGGCAAATATTACTTTTTTGCATGCACCTAAATTTCATCCGGCTATGGCAGCTGTAGCACCGGTAAGACGTGCTTTGAAAATGAAAACATTTTTTAATATGTTAGGACCTATTGTCAATCCGGCTCGTCCGACACATCAATTGGCAGGTGTTTTTAGTTTGGAATTGGCTCG
>JALSPZ010000131.1 GCA_026985675.1 Flavobacteriales bacterium | reverse complement strand
TCAATGGAAAATGGACTAATGTAAGAGAACTTCCTTTTAACAATGATAACTATTCAGTTGCCGACCCTGCCGTAAGTCCCGATGGAAAACGTTTGTATTTTTCTTCGGATATGCCCGGAACACTTGGACAATCCGATATATTTTATGTAGATATCAAAGGAAAAAACAAATATGGAAAACCTGTAAATCTAGGACCCAATATCAATACAGAAGGACGTGAAAATTTCCCTTTTATCAGTAAAAAAGGAGATTTGTATTTTTCATCCGACGGACAATTGGGCTTGGGTGGTTTGGATGTTTTCGTTTGTAAAAATGTGGATGGAAGATTTGCAAGACCTCGTAATTTGGGAGTTCCCTTAAACAGTGGAAAAGATGATTTTGCATTCTACATTAATGACGATACCAAAAATGGTTTTATTTCCAGCAACAGAGATGCACAAAGAATAGGAGATGATAATATTTATACCGTTCAAAATATTAAACCGGTTTGCGATGTTTTGATATCCACTCAGGTAATAGATGCCAAAACCCAAAAACCTATACAAGGGGCTTCTGTAACACTAACTGATAAAGAAGGCAACCCTATCAAAACCAAATTAACGGATGAAGAAGGAAAAGTTGACTTTTTAATTGAATGTAATAAAGATGTTATGATTGAAGCCCGAATGGATGAGTATGAAAATAACAAGCAAAGTGTTGCGGCTACCGACGAAGAGCAAGTAGAGGTTAAAATACCGCTTAATCCTATTGAAAAAATTATTACTCCGCGCGAATTGGTGCTCAATCCTATTTATTTTGATTTCGACAAGTGGAATATCCGTAGAGATGCTGCATTTGAATTGGATAAAGTAGTGGAAGCTATGAAAAAATATCCAGATTTGAAAATTCATATTGTTTCACATACGGATATCAGAGGAACACAAGCTTACAATCAAAAACTTTCGGAAAAACGTGCAAAATCTACTATGGAATATATTGTTTCCAAAGGCATTGACGCTTCACGATTAACGGCGGAAGGAAAAGGAGAATCTGAGCCTGCTGTTAAATGTAGTCCTTGCACCGAGAAGCAACATCAATTGAACAGACGTTCGGAATTTTTGATTGTTACGGCTGAAGAAAAAACAGAATAATTATTTAATTTTTTCATATAAAAAAGGCGCCTTTGGGTGCCTTTTTTACTTTAACTTCATTTTTGTATCTGATATAAGCTGTTAAAAATTGATATCTTTGCAAAAAACAAAAAATGATTGTAATTAAAAAAACCAAAATAGTTGCCACCCTAGGACCCGCTACCGAATCCCGTAAAACCAAATTGAAAATGGTCAAAAACGGTGTAAATGTTTTCAGAATAAATTTTTCACACGCAGATTATTCAACAGTTAGGGAGCAAGTCAAACAAATCCGAGAAATTTCAAAAGAGCTCGATACGCCAATCGCTATACTTGCCGATTTGCAAGGACCTAAACTTAGAATCGGGAAAGTGAAAGAAGGAACTTATTTGAATGAAGGAGATAATTTTACTTTTACTACTAAAGAAAAAATATTAACCGATAATTTTAATAAAAAAGCATATATTACTTACAAAGAATTACCCAACGATGTTCGTCCGGGGGAAATTATACTGGTAGATGACGGTAAAATTCAATTGAAAGTCGAAAAAACCAATCATAAAGATACGGTTGAAACAAAAGTTATAGAAGGGGGACCGCTTTCTTCAAAAAAAGGGGTTAATCTTCCAAATACAAAAATTTCTTTACCGGCATTGACCAAAAAGGACAAAAAAGATTTACTATTTGCCATTGAAAATGAAGTGGATTGGATAGCTCTTTCGTTTGTAAGAACGGCTGATGATATAAAAATGGTAAAGGAAATCATTGCAAAAAAATCAGATTATCAAATTCCGGTTATTGCCAAAATTGAAAAACCCGAAGCGGTTGAAAATATCAATCAAATCATTGCACAAGCCGATGGTTTAATGGTTGCTCGTGGTGATTTGGGAATTGAAGTGCCGTTGGAAGAAGTTCCATTAATTCAAAAAAAGTTGGTTTTTCTGGCAAAAAAACACCAAAAACCCATTATCATTGCTACGCAAATGATGGAGAGTATGATTACGGGAAGTATTCCAACCCGTGCAGAAGTTAATGATGTAGCCAATTCCGTAATGGATGGCGCCGATGCCGTAATGTTGTCCGGAGAAACTTCCGTTGGTAAAAATCCGGTTAAAGTTATCAAACAAATTACCAAGATTATTTTGCAAGTGGAAAACTCCAAATTGATTAAAGTAGTGGATTGGTTGCCGGCTCCCGAAAAAAGAGACGAACGATTTATTTCGGAAGTTATTTGTTATAATGCTTCCAAAATATCAAGTGATGTTTCTGCTGCTGTTATTACAACATTTACCGCTTCCGGATTTTCGGCTTATAAAATTTCAGCCAGAAGGCCAATGGCTTATATTTTGGTTTTTACCGCTCATAAAAGACTATTGAACAGTTTGGTATTGGCTTGGGGGGTTATGCCTTTTTATTATGATAAATTGATTTCTACCGATGCTACGATAAAAGATATCGAAAAAATTGCCAAGCAAAACGAATTTGTTCGCTCGGGAGATATGATGGTTTCCATATTTTCTATGCCTATCAATAAAAAAGGAATGGTCAATACGCTTCGGATTACACAAGTTAAGTAAATCTTTGCATAATAGTATCAAATCTAATATTCGATAGTAAGTATTCATCGTATTATAATATCGTCCTGCCGAATGAATTTTTAAACAGCCGGAAATTCCGAATAACTCGGGAGTATCAAGAACCACTTAATTTATTTTAACCGTTCTCGATACAAGTTCTCGATACAAAAATACTCCTATCGTCGTATTTTCACTCGAACTGACATTGCGTTAATTTACAACGTGATGTCACATCGAGTGATTTTTCGAGTATGCGAGAAAAATTGTATCGAGATGCATATCAAGTAATGAACGAGTATTTAGGTTCGCTGTATCGAGATATATAAATATACCATCGATTCTTATATAAACTCAGGTTAAATAGTTTTTTTAAAAATTATAACAAT
>JALSPZ010000130.1 GCA_026985675.1 Flavobacteriales bacterium | reverse complement strand
ACGGGTAAATTATTTATAAATTTCCAAGTTTTTCCCCGGTCAAAAGTTTCATAAAGTCCGCCGTCTGTTCCGACCATCATATAATTGGGATCATCTTTACGAAAAGCTACGGCGTGGTTGTCCACGTGTTTGAATTTTTCTTCCCAAGTTTTAAAATGTTTCCCTCCGTCTTTGGATACCAACATATAATTGCTTCCCAAATATATTTCATCAAAAAAGTGCGGATTTGCCCAAAGTTCTTGATAATAATGCGGTCCTGTTCCGCCACCTACCGCATCGGATTGTTTTTGCCAAGATTCGCCTCGATTGGTCGATTTATAAACAGTTCCGGTTTTGCGGTTGTGTTCTACGGCGGCATAGACAATATCAGGTTTTATGGGAGAAACCGCCAAACCGATTTTTCCTATTTTTCCTTTTTTGATGCCTTTCATAATTTTTTTCCAAGTTTCGCCACCGTCTTCCGAACGATAAATTGCGGATTTGAATCCACCGCCCATATAGTTAGCCACCGTGCGATGTCTTTGCCAAGTGGCAGCGTAAATTCTGTTGGGGTTTCTCGGGTCGAGGGCTATATCGGTAACACCGGTCCACTCGTCATCGCCCAAAGTTTTTTTCCAGGTTTTTCCACCATCTACGGATTTATAGAGTCCGCGTTCGCCACCTTTGGACCAAAGCGGTCCTTGTGCCGCTACCCAAATGATATTGGAATTATCGGGATGAACGATTATTTTTGAAATATGTTCTGATTTTTTTAGCCCCATATTTTTCCAAGTTTTTCCGTCGTCATCCGAGCGGTAAATACCGTCGCCAAACCCGACGTGCCTGCCGCCTACGTTTTCGCCGGTTCCTACCCAAATTGTATGCGGATTGTTAGGGTCAATGGTAACACAACCGATGGAAAAAGATTTTTGTCCATCAAAAACCGGTTGCCAAGTAGTTCCTGCATTTTCGGTTTTCCATACGCCTCCCGAACCTACGGCGATATACCAAATATTGGGATTTTCGGGATGTATGGCAATATCGGCAATTCTACCGGACATAAAAGCCGGTCCGATATTTCGTAAACCGATATCTTTATAAAGATTTTCGTCCTTTTGAGCATTTGCCCAAAAATTTACAGATAATATCAATAATACGGATAGGAGTAATTTTTTCATAGTAAAAAGCTTTGGGGTTAAAAAACTCTTTAAAGTTAATGGCTTTGTATGAAAAAGAAAAAATATTAAGATTTTTTTAGGATTTGATTAACATCATTAATGAATTTGAATTAAAAAATCCCGTATTTTTACAAGCAAAAAAAAATAACAAATGGAAATATTGGAACTTATGCGATGGCGTTATGCCACCAAATCTTTTGATCCGGATAAAAAAGTTACATCGGATGATATCGAATTTCTAAAAAAAGCGATTCAATTGACTCCTTCGTCTTACGGATTACAACCTTATAAAGTAAAAATTATTGATGACGCACAAACCAAGGAAAAGCTATTGCCGGCGAGTTATAATCAACGCCAAATAACCGAAGCATCTCATATTTTTGTGTTTTGTAATCTTACGGAAATATCGGATGATTATCTGGAACATTTTTATCGTTTGAAAGCCAAAATTCAAGGAAAAAACTTTGACGATTTACTCCCACATATGAATAATGTAAAACGATTTTTAGAAGGTTTGTCCCAAGAAAAACTTATGGAATATACGGCTTTACAAACTTATATGGCTTTGGAAACCTTATTGATAGCAGCTCCTGAACGAAGAATAGATACTTGTGCCATTGGCGGTTTTGTTCCTTCAAAATATAATGAAATATTGGAATTGAATGATAAAAAACTCAATGCTTGTGTGGTAGCTGCTGTGGGTTATCGTTCCCCGGAAGATAGAAATCAATTTTTACCAAAGGTTCGTATTCCTATGGATGAATTGTTTTTTTAGGAATTTTTTGCATAAGTTTTTATTGTATAAATTTTTTCAAAATAACTTTTTATTTTTTCTTGTTTTGCTCATTTTAACATCCAAAATGAATTACCAATTTAACAATTTTTTACCATTACTTTTTTCCATTGATGAAAAAAGTAACAAAAAAATCTAGCCTGACGAAAACCTTGCAAAATTTATTGTCCTTGAAGCTAAAATGTATGAACTTGCTCTAGCTCATACTTCGCAAGAGCTTCAAACAGCATACATTTTTACGCTTCTTCGTCGTAAATTTTATGCAAGAACTTCGTATGGCTGTGGGATTAATTCCTTTGCCTGTGATTTTTAACTTAATTTTTTATATTTGTCTTCCTTTACAGGTTAAATAGAGAATTTTTTAAAAGTTAAGACTTATTACATAAAAATTTTTAGATTTTAACACTTTATGCTAAAAGTTAATAACTACAAGAGGCTTTTTAAGTAAATTATTTTTTTGAAATAAAAATGTGTGAAAAAAAAGAAGTTGCGGCTGTGGGTTATCGCTCACCAGAGGATAGAAATCAGTTTTTACCAAAGGTTCGTATTCCTATGGATGAATTGTTTTTTTAGGAATTTTTTGCAAAAGTTTTTATTGTATAAATTTTTTCAAAAAGGTTTTTTATCCTTTCAAAATCATCAAGGCGTATTTCCAATTGGAGTTTGACTTTATCGGTCATTTCCTGATGTATGATATGCAAATTGTTTTCTTTGATGATTCGCATCACTTTGTTCATTTCTTCGTAACCAAATTCTAAATAAAGCTCTCTTGTCAATATTTTTTCAACAATTTCGGCTTCATCCAATACCATTTGTGCAGCGGTTTTGTAAGCATTTATCAATCCGCTGACGCCTAATTTCACACCACCGAAATACCTAACGACCACTACCAACACATTTGTCAACTCCTTGGATTTGATTTGGTTCAAAATAGGCATACCGGCAGAATTTGAAGGTTCGCCGTCGTCGTTGGCACGTTCTTCGGGTTTTTCAATTCCGATAATATAAGCATAACACCAATGCCGGGCTTGATGATGTTCTTTTTTGAGTTGTTCTACATATTTTTTTACTTCTTCACGGGATTTTACCGGAAAAGCATAACCTAAAAATTTGCTCTTGCGGTCTTTGAAT
>JALSPZ010000129.1 GCA_026985675.1 Flavobacteriales bacterium | reverse complement strand
CGTACGTATCGTTATATTGAAAAAAACCGTTTGAATCGGAATAAACGACGCCTTTATTACACCGGATTTTGGCATAAGCAATTGGCTCTCCACTCAAGGAATCGATTAAGATGATCCTCTGAGCGGAAAGCATTACAGACCAGAAAAGACTAATCCAAAGGATTTTCTTTTTCATTTACACGAATTTATATGCATACTTTCGGGATTTATTTTTAGTTACAAGGTTCCGGATCGTATGTATAAACCAGTATCCAAAAAACATAATAATAACAATATCTTAGACAACTATTTGGACGAATATCTACAAAACATTCTTTCCCGAAAAATTTCCTTCCTTCGGTGTTTGAATTATTCAAATTATCAAAGAAATCAAAATTTTGCATTTGTTCCGGTCGGGCTACGTTTCCGGTTGCCGGGTTACGGGGATTGAAATGAAAACGGTCGGTATGTCCTGTGGTATTATCCACAATATAAATATTTGAGGTGCTGTAATTTATATCTGCAAAATACAAAATTTTATCTTTTCCCAAGGGAGTTGCCACATAACCTTTGTGGTTTTTATCACTCAACAGAATCTCCCGGACAACCAAAGGTTTGTTATCGACCACCGTGGTTTTCTTCCGTCCGAAAGTGTAGGCGCTATGATAGTAATTGTCTAAGAACGCAATTACCCGGTCTTTATGACTGGTATTCCCGTCGGTTGTTTGAATTTCTTGTTTACAAGATAAAACAATGCCGAATAATACAAGAAATAATCCGTAAAAAATTTTTTTCATAGTTTCCGATTTTACAAGTTAAAGAAAATTGCCTACTCCCGCTTGTTTTAGGCCGGCGTTTCGGCTTTTCCGGGAGAAATATAATCAACCTCAATGCGTTTGAAGATTATAATCATGTAGATTTTCATTCCTGTTTTCCGGTATCAGGTCAATCCAAACTTTATATTGATCTGCAAGGAAAACCAAAAGGGAGTCGGGGATATATTCCTGAAGTTTGTAATTCACCGGATATAAATTTTCCACATAAACTTCTGGAGTGAGCGTTTCACCTGTATCGGCATCCAGGGTTACGGTGTCAGGATATTCAACTGTTTTCATTAATAGAAAATCAACGCAATTATCCTTTTTCTTGAAAAAGAACTTTACATAATAATAACCCGTGTATCCGGAAATTTCTATAGTATCATTCCAAGTGTTCCATTCCCAAGGCCAGGTAACAATATTTTCATTGAGACGCGGATAGGTATATCTATTGAGTGTGTCAATACCTAAATTTTGCGTTTCACAATGACTTGTTTGCATAGTGCTTTTGCGACATTGACTGATCGATAAAAGTAAAATAATTAATAATATTGTTTGCCGTATCATAATATGTTTTTTTATTAATCAAAATTATAAAAAAAATAAATATAAAGCTAATTGTTTTTGTAAATAACTTTTCTGTAATTAACACCGGTATTTGTCTGCTTGCGAATGTAATGGTATTTGTCTACTTCCAAACTGTCATATAAATGCGGATTTGCACTTTCTTGGGCATTAAAAACTCGAGTTTGTCCGTTTGGATCACCCGGAGAAAGGGTTGAAAAAATCACAGTCCCGGAAACGGGTTCCCAACGGCATATGACACCTCTATAACCGGCAGTGGCATCGAACATTATGATATTATCAGAAACTTCGGAAATTTTTACGGCAAGAAGTCCATTAAGATTTGTGGGTATTTCCGATGTATAAGGCAGATATTCCGCAATCTGCCTCGCATCCAAAGGGTTGACGGTATCCCCTTCATAATAGTTCCCGTTTTCAACCTTATAGAATGTGTAAGTAAAACCTTTTTGAGATTTGTGAACCAAATTGGCTGGCCTACAAATATATAAATATCCAGGATGGTTCTTGTCTTCTTCCGTACTTACTATATGATTATTATCCATATCGGCTTCAATATAGCTGTAATAAGGTACATATAAACTGGAAAAATCAGTTAACTCGTTCGTTAAAAATCCTCCGTTGATATGATTATAAATATAAGCAAGCATGTAATTTTCTTGACCAGATGAAAAATCATTTCTACAGTAATGGTAGTATGACATGATGTTATCTAAAGGAGGATGAAAGTTAGTTGAGTCTATATGGTTATTACAATTATCATCTTGATAGTTATCCCAAATAACGGAACAGTTCGATGTATTATAAACCAGGTTGTATCTGCTTAGTATTCTATCCGGACTGGTGTCCTGAATCAAATCTCCTAAGGTTGACCATTGACTATTGTCCAACGGTTCCTCAATAGCATCACAGCCAGAATAACCGTCACTTACCGGAATTAAATGGTTATTAGAATCATATTTCCAGCGTTGGTGAGTATGGTACAAACCAAAATAATGTCCCATTTCATGATTTAATGTTTGCAGGGATAATTCATTATTGTTTGGCAAATGGTCATTTAAAGTTTCAGGCAGGGAGGTTGCTCGTATGGCTATTAATTTTTTTGCAATCTCACCACTATTGACATAATGCCAAGTCCAAGTAGATCCTAAAGTGTTAGGATTGTCAAAACTTTCACAAACAAAAATATCAATATTATTGCTTGTTGAATAAGTATTGCTTAGTTGATTAATATTTCCGCTTGATAATTGGTTGTAAGATGCGTCGGCTATATTTTCATATCCATTATAATTGAAAAAAATACTATGATTATTAAATCTCATGTTAAGTGTAGCCACCATATCAAGTGCCTTTATCTCTTGCTCTTCTGGTGGAATAACATTGTTTATAAAATGAATAAATACATTAAAAACATATCTGTTTGGATTATTGGATAGTCTTGTTTGACTTCTTTCGTTCCGTGTTAAAGGTTTTTCTAAAGAATAAGAGCAGTATTCACTTGTATTAACAGGTATTAATTCCGTTACTTGGCTATTTAAATATGTTGAAGTTAAGAAAAATAAGAGATAAATTTTTTTCATAATTTCTGAATTTACAAATTAAAGAAAATTACCTACTCCCGCTTGTTTTAGGCCGGCGTTTCGGCTTTCCCCGGCCGGGTTGATTTTTTTATTTAAACACTTTTCCTCTCGTGGAGGTAGATTTTTCCAAGCCTTTTTCG
>JALSPZ010000128.1 GCA_026985675.1 Flavobacteriales bacterium | reverse complement strand
AAGCTTTGAAATCTACATTTGCCGCATCGATAATTCCTTTCATATCGCGCACCACTTCTTCAGATTCTATTCCGTTGGTAACAAACACATTTTTGATACCGTATTTTTGAGCTTCCAAAGCTACATCACGTGCATAAGGATAAAAAATTGTGGGTTCGTTATAAGTATAAGCAATGGATTTGGAATTATATTTCAAAGCCAATTTTACTAAATCCTCCGGCATAACCACTTCTTGTTCCTCCACTTTTCGCACTTGTGATATTTGCCAATTCTGACAAAAAGAACATTGCATATTACAACCCACGGTTCCTATGGAAAGCGCAGTGGTTCCGGGCAAAAAATGATACAAAGGTTTTTTTTCAATCGGATCGATATTGAAAGCCGAAATTTTTCCATAAACCAAATTGATCAAATGTCCTCCTTCGTTTTTATTGACTCCGCAAACGCCGGTTTGTCCGTCTTTCAATTCACAATAATGACGGCAGAGCAAACATTTGATTTTGTTGCCTTTTTTTTGATAAAATCTGTCCATCACTTGGACTTTGTTGCTAACTACTTCATTCATCTTCTTCAATTTTTTTAACGGTATATGTCCATATTTCGGGATGATATTCCAAACAATTGCCCGGCAAGCCGGCTTTTAAACACAGATGTTGGAAAAATGTATCAAAATCGGGTAAATCTTCCCATACTTGTGGCAAGAAAGTAGCTTGCTTACCTGCTAATCTTAAAATCACGCCGTGTTTTCCGGGAATGATTTTATGTCTAAGATCCTCCGTGTCCGAATATTCCAATTTTTCGGGGATACTCAATAAAGAAATTTCTATTTGAATATCCTTAAATTCATCCGGTGTAAGCGGGGGAAATCTAGGATCGTCAAAAGCAGCTGCTTTGGCATTATAAATTACATCGTCAATTAAGCTTCTTGTAGGTATAATAGAACCGATACAACCACGCAAAGTGGGTTTTCCTGCTTCTCTCTTTTTATTTAAGGTTACAAAAACCGCTTGTTTTTGAGCCAATTCGGGATATTTTTGCAAATAAGCTTGCCGGTCGATAAGTTTTTCACCGGTTAATCCTTCCATAATAGCCAAACGTGCAAGTTCCAAAAGTACTAAAAATAAATTATTTGCAGTCATCAGTTATTTTTCTTATAAAGTTACGAAATTTTACGAGATTTGTCAAGGTAATTTTGTCAATTTTTAAACAAATTTGTATTTTGCTTGAAAATCATTTTTGGAAATTTTATTGGAATCCATCGTAACTTGTCCGCATTGCGGGTATCAAAAAAAAGAAATAATGCCCGAAGATGCTTGTCAGTATTTTTATGAATGCGAAAATTGTCATCAGCTATTAAAACCCTTGGCAGGGGATTGTTGTATCTATTGTTCTTATGGTTCAGTGGCTTGTCCGCCTATACAAAAACAAAGGGGAAACACGCCAAACAAAAATTCCTGCTTCTGCTAACAGAAAAAATTGATAAAATGTTTGTAAATTGCCGAACATTTTGAAACTATGCATTGTTCCATTCTCATCATCATATTATTAGGATTGTTGATAGGTTATATCGGAGGCTATGCCGGTATAGGCGGAGCGCCGTTTATGATTGCCTTTTTGGTTTTGGTTTGTGGAATTTCACAATATACCGCCCAAGGAACTGTGCTTACCATGATGTTGGGACCTATGAGTTTACTGGGGATTCTTACACTCAAAGAAGAAGTCCGAATGCAATGGAAAAGCATTTTGATTGGCGTTATTTCGTATGCAGTTTTTTCATATTTCGGAGCGGAATTGGCTTTTCATTTCGGAGAACTTTCGGTAAAAAAATATTTTGCATTACTATTGATAATTATAGGAATATTACAACTTTTTCCACAATTATACAAAGCGGAAAATATTGAAAAAACCGAACAAATTCCTTCGTGGTGGATGCTTTTTATCGGAGCCCTTACGGGAATTATCGGCGGATTGTTCGGTATCGGGGCAGGCGTGCTGATGGTGCCTATTTTTTTGATGCTTTTCAATATGAAAAAAAATCATGCCCGCGCATTGACCTTGGCCATACTTTTGCCACCGGTAAGTTTGGGAGCTTTTGTCAAATATCAACAAGAAGGGGCTATTGATTGGAAAATGGTTATTGTGCTGTTTGTCAGCTATTTTATAGCCAATTATATTGGAGCCAAGCACGGAAGTCGTGCAAAAATGAGTGTTTTTAGAAAAGTTTATGCTTTTTTGCTCATTGGCATAGCAATTGTATATTTTTTACAAATCAGATATCAAAAATAAATTGAATTATGAAAAAAATATTATTGAGTTTTCTTATTATTTTCAGTTCTATCATTTATGGACAAACATTCAAAGCAAAAATTATCTCTTCAAAAAAATATCCTTGGAGCATACTTTATCAGGTAAAAAATATTCGTCAAGTTTATATCGACAATAAACAACCGGATTCCACAGGAGTATTGACTTATCAGATGAAAGGATTAACACCCGGGGAGTATTTTTTATTATATGATATGGATCATCAGAAATATTTTTATTTCGTTTATAATAATAAAGATGTTGAACTAAAAGTTTATCCCGAAAAAAACAATAAAATTGAAATTACTCAATCCAAAGAAAACAAAATTTATCTTCCTTTTGCGGGAAAAAGAGATTTGGTAGTTGCACTAATGGATGATGTGGAAAAGAAAAAAATTAACGGCACCTTACAAGCTTCGGATATCGCATTTTTCAACAAAAGCAGAAAAAATTTGGATAGCTTGATACAAGCTTACCAAAAAAAATCCAAGGGACTTTTGGTAGAAAATTACATAAAAAATTCAGGGGAATATTATCCCGATATCAAACTTCCCAAAGAAAAATATTTTGAGGAAAAACTTTTACATTATTTCGATAACATCAATTTGAACAATCCCGAACTTTCCGGCTCGAAAATCATTTTGGAAAAAATAAACAAATATGTTTTTAATATCAATCCCCCTTCTGATCCTTCAAAAGCTACGGAAGAATATAAAAAACGAGTAAATAAAATATTAAGTCTTGTAAACAGGGAAGAATTGCGAAATAATTTGATTTTATATTTTATTCAAAGTTTTGTTAAAACGGATGGAAAAATAAGTAAATATTTGATTGA
>JALSPZ010000127.1 GCA_026985675.1 Flavobacteriales bacterium | reverse complement strand
CATTGCCTTCATAAACCGCCTCAATAGATTTAATATTTTTCACTTTATCTTTTCCACCGATAGCCGCAAAATAATGGTCTAAAACGTGTTGCGGTTTTAAGTCCGCCGGTAAAGTTTTGGTTACCGGTGCTTGTGTAGGCTTTCCATACTTATCGTAAAATTTGATATTAAATCCGTCTTTCTTCAATCCCGGAACAATATCCGATGCTTTTCCTGCAAGAATAATCCTTGCCTTATCGGGATGCAAATATTTTTGAGCAACCGTTTGAATATCGTCCACCGTTACCGCATCTACTTTTTGCAAAAAGGTTTCATAAAAATCTTCGGGCAAATTGTTTACATATATATTATAAGCTTGTCGTGCAATAGTTTGCGGATTTTCCATTTGCAAGACAAAATTTCCCATAAATTTTTCTTTGGTGTTATGCAACAACGTATCCGATACTTTCTCATTTCTGATTTTGTTCAATTGCTCCATTGTAACCACCGTAGCACTATCCGCTACCGAATTTCTTACACTTGTGCTTGCAGTAAACAAATCACCGTATTTATCGGTGCCGAATCGGCTACGCGCCCCGTAAGTCCAACCGTGCTTTTCACGAAGGGTCATATTCAGATAACTATTGAAATCGCCACCTAAAATAGAATTCATCAACAATACTTTTTGATAATCGGGATTTGCCATTTGAATATCCGACCGATGCACCACTTTTAACTCGGCTTGTGCAGCTTCGGGCATATTGACAAAGTCCACTTCCGTAAGCATAGGATTATTGATGCGTGGCAAAGCTCTGCCGCGTGTTTGATGAGCCGGTTTCCAAGATTTGAAATTCTTATCGACCATCTTTTTAACCTCGTCCAATTTTACATCTCCTACAATGATTAAATAAGCGTGATTGGGAATATAAACCTTTTTGTAATAATCCGTAACATCAGGCAAATGCACGTTGTTAGCCGTTTCAATGGTTGTAAATTCTCCATACGGATGTTTGCCGTAAGCCAATTTTTTCATCACACGTCTGGCAGCTGCCGGCGTGCTTTTCTCATCCATTTTTAACCCCTCAATCAGTTCTTTTTTCTTTTTCTCAAACTCCTCTTTGGTAAATTTGGGATGCAAAGCTTGATCAACGGTCAAATCCAAAACTTTTGGAAAATATTTACTCAAAGCATTGATATAAAATCCGCCATCGTGTATATTGACACGCGCACCGTAATAATCTATTTTTTCATTAAAATCATCTTTGGAAACATTTTCAGAGCCCGAACCCAATAAAGCGGCAAGCAAATCATCACTTCCTTTCTTATCATACAAATTAAAAGGTTGATTGTCCATACGCAAACTTGCGGTTACTCTTGGCAATTTGTGATTTTCCACCAAAATTACACGCAATCCGTTATCCAAAACAAATGTTTGCGGTTTTTGAAAATGTATTTTGGGAGCAGGTCCCGGCTCCGGCATTTGATTGATATCCGTTGTTTTCATAACTTGTGCTGTTGTTTCTTTTTGTCCGCCGCAAGAAAATAATAAGGCAGCCGAAAAAATACTCAAAATGTATATTAAATTTTTCATGATTTCCCGTTTTATTAATTATTTAAATTTTTATTTTCCTTTTTAGGCAAATATTTCAAAATAACTCTATGATTTTTATCCAAATACTTACGAGCTACATCTCGTATTTCTTCCCTTGTAATGCTTTTATAAATATCCAATTCCTTATTGATTAAATCCGTATCCCCGTATAAAACGTGATACATCGCCAAATTATGAGCAATTCCTTGCATACTCGTATTGGAATTAACAAAATCGTTTTCTTTCTTGTTCAAAAGTTTTTGATAATCTTTCTCGGAAATCAAATCCGTTTGTATTTTTTCAATTTCCTCGTCAATCTCCTTATTCAAATCATCCAATTGATCTTCTCCACCCATTGGAATACCGAAAATCACATAAGTTCCGTAATCCTCCTGACTGATATTAAAAGCACCTACCATCAAAGCTTTCTTTTCCTCATCCACTAATTTTTTATAGAGTTTTGAGCTTTTTCCATCGCTCAAATAAGTGGAAATCAAATCCAGCACATAAGCATCTCTATCTTTCATCGAAGGGGTTAGATAAGCTTGCATAATAGCCGGTTTTTGAATATTTTTATCATAAAAAACCGCATGTTTTTCACCCTGAATAGGCAATTCTTCAATTTTATTTCGGACAATATCTTTTCCACGTGGAATACTACCGAAATATTTATTAATGGCATTTTTCACCTTTTTCTTATCAATATCTCCTGCTACTACCAATGTTGCGTTATTAGGAATATAAAATTTATGATAAAAATCGATAAACTCATCCAAAGTCGCCGCATCCAAATGTTCCATTTTTCCAATAGTGGTATGCTTATACGGATGTTTGGTAAAAACATTTTCTTTGATAGCTTCCAAGAAATGTCCGTAAGGTTGATTATCCACCCGCAAGCGTTTTTCTTCCTTAACCACTTCATTTTGCGTATCCACACCTACTTGATTGATAACCGCATGGCGCATCCGTTCGGCTTCCATCCAAAGTCCCAAATCCACATTATTTGAAGGAAAAACCTCATAATAATAAGTTCTATCGTCCGTAGTATTGGCATTGTTTTGTCCCCCGTGCGAACTCACGATTTTCATCCATTCTCCACGTTTGATATTTTTCGTTCCTTCAAACAAAAGATGTTCAAAAAAATGAGCAAAACCCGTTCGGTTCGGATCCTCATCTTTTGCTCCCACATGATACATTACCCCGACCGTTACCACCGGAGCCGTATGATCTTCATGCAAAATCACGTGTAAACCGTTCGGTAAATCATACTCTTCATAATCAATTTTCTGTGCCATAATTGAATTTGTTAAATTGAGTAAAGTCAATAAAAATAAAAATTTAATAGATTTCATATTACATAATTTTAATACAATATTTTAATACAATTTTAATAACGATAAAAATACTACTTTGTTACCACTTATACAAATAAGTTGATTCTTATTTAACAAAGTTTTTTGGGCGTGCCCCTTCCCTCTGCCCAAAACTTTCCAACACACAAACCCCAAGCTTTCCACGGGTCGTGTTTTCCGCTCATAGTCCCGCCCGCAAAAACACACAAAAATTAATAA
>JALSPZ010000126.1 GCA_026985675.1 Flavobacteriales bacterium | reverse complement strand
TTACTTTTACCAATACTTTCGGGACGCCTTTTCATACGGGAACGGTTATTGCCGGTTTGGTGGTCATTGGGTTGTTCTATTATTTTTTGAAAAAAGCTTATCGCGAAAAGAAAGCTTTTTTGGAAGCTGTGGTTTTGTCGATATTGTTTATTTTGATAGGTTTTTCGTCTTGGATTATGTTGCCGATACGTGCAAATGCCAATACGGTGATCAATGAAAATGCACCGACCAATGCACGCGAGTTGCTGGCATACTATAATCGTGAACAATATGGTGAAACACACTTGTTTTACGGTCCTTTTTATTCGGCTTATTTGAACGGTTTGGATGAAAATGAACCTTATGTGGATGATAAGCCTAAATATGAAGCGGATACAATCACGGGAAAATATGTTATCGTTAATAATTATAAAAAAGCCAAACAGAATTTTACACATAAACATTGGGGTATTATTCCGCGTATGTGGAGTCCTGATGCTATTGAAAATTATAAGATGATTGCCGGAATACCAGCACGCTCCAAACGTAAGCCGACTTTTTGGGAGGACAAAAGCTTTATGTTAAATTATCAATTCGGTTATATGTATTGGCGTTATTTGATGTGGAATTTTGTCGGACGACAAGATGATGTGCAAGGACGTCTGGATAATCACGGAAATTGGTTGAGCGGAATAAAATTTATTGATGAGATGCACTTGGGACCCCAAGATAATTTGCCAAAAGATTATCTAAAAAATAAAGCCCGCAATACATACTATTTTCTACCGTTTTTACTTGCCTTTATCGGCATTTTATTTCATTCGGGAAAAGATTGGAAGAGTTTTTATGTGATATTGATAGCTTTTTTGATGACGGGACTTGCTATTGTATTTTATACCAACGTAAAACCTTTTGAACCACGAGAGAGAGATTATGCGGTGGTAGCTTCATTCTATTTCTTTTCTATTTGGTTGGGAATAGGTGTTTATGCTCTGTATGATTATTTGAAAAAATACTTAAAACCGGATTTGGCGGCTATTGGTATTAGCGTTTTATCGTTGTTAGCTGCTCCCGTGCTAATGGCTTCGCAAAATTGGGATGACCACGACCGCTCGCAAAAATACTCGGCGCGTAATAATGCCAAAGCTTATATGCAGTCTTGCCAAAAAAATGCCATTTTATATACCATTGGAGATAATGACAGTTTCCCGCTGTGGTATGCCCAAGATGTAGAAGGTTTCAGGAGAGATTTGCGTCTGATTAATACCAGTTTATTGAATACCGATTGGTATATCGATCAGCAAAAACGTAAAATTTATGAATCCGATCCCGTGAAAATTACAATGCCACATAAAAAATATGTTTACGGTACGCGCGACTATCTTTCACCCAATTATTATATAGAAGGTAAAGGAATCCCTCGTTTTGACAAAGATACTTTGAACATCAAAGATTGGATAAAATTTACTTTGAATGATAACTTTACGGTGGTTAATCCGGAAAATAATCAAAAGGTTTATCTGTATCCGACTCGTTATATTCGAGTGCCGGTAAATAAAGAAAATGTTTTGAAATACGGAATTGTTTCGCCTAAATATGCCGATAAAATTGTGGATGAAATAATTTTGGACGTTGGAGATGGAGGGGTTTATAAGGGAAGTTTGGCTATGCTGCAACAATTGGCAAATAATGATTGGAAACGTCCGATATATTTTAGCGGTGGAAGTTTTGGTGATTCGGATTATTTATGGGCAAAACATTATTTGCAATTGGACGGTTTGACTTATAAACTGGTTCCGGTTTATTCAGATTATAAGGGGATTGATTTCGGATATATAGATACCGATGTGATGTATAAAAATGTTAAGAAATGGAATTGGGGAAATCTAAATAAAGGTATTTATCTAGATCCGGAAACCCGAAGAAACTCTTTGGTTTATAGAGGAGTATTGTATCGCTTAGCAAAAGCTTTTTATGACGAAAATAAAAAGGATAAAGCCATTGAAATTTTGGATTTATCCATTGACAAAATGCCTGTTCGTGATTTTGGATTTTATTCATCGCTACTGGAATATATCGATTTATATTATAAAGCCGGAGCAAAGGATAAAGCTGAAAAACTGGCAGATATCTTAATTGAAGTGCAAAAAGAATATTTGAATTATTATGCCGATATGAGCTTGCAACAAAAAACGGACAATTTTGAAGATATTCAAAGACATTTTATGATTTTTAAAGAGGTTCTCAATATGATTCAAAAAAATGGAGATGAAAATTTCTTGAAAAAGAAAATCAATGAATTTACGGAAATTATGAAAAAATATGAAGATATGATTCCGGATGAAGAGATGGAAAATTGATGAATATCATATAGTGAACAAGGAATGATGATTTTAGAAGTGTTTAAAAAACTTCATTATTCGTTAATCGATATTTGGTGCTCTTAAATCAATATTTAAATATCTTTAATTCCGATCAAAAGAATATTTTAAACCGAAAATTATCCAACGTCCGGGCATTTTTATATAAGATAAATCTCTGTATTCCTTATCCAAAAGGTTTTGTATGGTCAATTCCAAATCCAAACGATTGACTTTTTTTGAAAATTTCAAATGAGTTAAAAAATAGGGTTTATAATCAAAAAGTTGATAGTTTCCATCAACATAATCTAAATATTGTCCGTTTCTGTTTTTATAAATCAATTGCCAACCGGTTTGTATTCCGTAAAACAATTGGTGCCGAATATTCAAAACAAATTTGTGTTTTAAATAATCCAAAGCATATTTTGAAATCCAATCTCCGCTGGTTTTATCGGTTTGCAAATAAGCATAGGATAACTGAATATTTTTTAAAAATTTGGAATGAAATTTTTTAGAAAAATCCAACTCCCCGCCAAAAGTATTGAGTTCCGTAATATTTTCGGATTTCCATTTGTCCGTCAAGTTTTTTCGCACCCAATCAATTGTATGTTCGCCTTTACGATAAAAAACACTAAAATGTGTTTGAAAATCGGGAGTCAAATATTTATATCCCGCTTCAAAAGTCATAGATTTTTCAGGTTGCAAATCGGGATTTCCTACATTGGAAGGTCCTTGATAATACAAATCGGTAAAAGTTGGCAAGCGAACAGCAGAATTTGCACTGATATAAATATTGGAAACAGAAAAATTTCTCGATAAATAAAGTCCACCGGTT